>JACQWM010000026.1 GCA_016209275.1 Candidatus Omnitrophota bacterium | reverse complement strand
TTGGGCGCGCAGGTGCGGTGCGTCATTCGAAGAGAGTCTAGCATGCTCTTTTGTCTCCGTCAAGCTGAATCCCGCTACTCTACGGTGATAGCGCCGGTGGCCGAGGTGACGGTGATCGTCTGGGTTTTCTTCTGATCGGTCAGTGTCAGGACGACACTGCGCCCGGCGAGGGATCCGGAGGACGTGAACGTCAGCCGATCGTCCTCGCTCGGCTCCCCGCCGACCGACAGCTCAATGGTGATCGTGCTGGGCAGCCGGATCACCCGCTCGAGCGGCTCATTCGAGGCGGCCCGGACAACACGCACGATCCGCTGGGTGTCATCAAACACCACCGCGTGGTCCTCATGCTGGCTAATGGCGGTGCTGCGCGCCAAGGAGATGAGCCCGACCATTTGCCGTGTGGTGGCCTGAAATCGCAATCGATTCGCGAACTGCATCATCGCCGGCAGCCCCATCCCGAAGAGCATGCCGATGATGGCCAGCACCACGAGAATTTCCACGAGCGTCATGCCATGCCACTGCGACCCAGGACCCAGGACCCAGGACCCAGGACCACACGAGCGTTCGTCGTGTGTCGTGTGTCGTGGGTCATGGGTCATGGGTCGTTGGTCGCCTTTTCGCTTACCAGTTGACGATGTCGTCTCCGGCTCCCGCGTCATTGACGCCGTTTGGCCCTAACGAATACAGGTCAAAGGAGCTCGGCCGGTGCTCCGGTGACCCGCCATTGGCCGAGACATAGATATACGGACGCCCCCACGGATCGATGACCTCCTCGTCCTTCACGTCGTCCTGCTTGAATTCCATGTACGGGCCGTTCCAATCCGGGTTTTGCGGATCCTCCTGGAGTGCTAAGACGAGCGCGGCATTATCAGTCGCCGGGTACTGCCCCATGTCGCTGTTATACATGGCGATGGCCGTCTCCAGCGAGCCGATCATGCCTTTGGCTTTCGCCACCGCCGCGCGCCGTCGGGCGGCCTGCGCGCCCGCCGTGACTAAGCCCATCAAGATGCCGATAATAGCGATCACAACTAATAACTCCACGAGAGTAAAGCCTCGGGGCATTGTTCTACTCATAGTCTTGGGTCTCCCGTATCACTTCCTCCGCGGTTGTCAGGCCGGCCAGCACTTTGGCCACACCATCTTCGCGCAGACTCCGCATGCCTTGCGTCCTGGCCCATGCGCGAAGCTCCGTCGCGCTCGCGCGCTCCAGCACCAGCGGAGCCAGCGACTCATCCATGGCGAGCAGCTCATAGATGCCCACACGCCCCTTGAACCCGATGCCCTGGCAGGCCTCGCATCCCACCGGCTTCATCAAGGGCTGCGACAGATCGCTTTGGACCAGGCGCAAGGCTTCAAGCTCCTCCGGTGAAGCCTCGTAGGGCGCTCGGCACGCTGGACACAGCGCCCTCACCAGGCGCTGGGCCGCCACCCCGGTGATGGTCGAGGTCAGCAGAAACGGCTCGAGCCCCATATCGAGCAGGCGCGTCACCGCCCCGGGCGCATCGTTCGTGTGCAGCGTTGAAAACACCAGGTGCCCGGTTAAGGCCGCCTGCACCGCGATCTGCGCCGTCTCCTGGTCGCGGATTTCCCCCACCATGATGACATCGGGATCATGGCGGAGAATCGAGCGCAGGCACATGGCGAAGGTCAGCTCGATTTTCGGGTTCACCGCCACCTGGATCAAGCGGTCGATGTCATATTCGACCGGATCCTCCGTTGTGATGAGTTTCCGCTCCGGCGTGTTGAGCTTGTTCAGGCAGGCATACAGCGTCGTCGTTTTCCCCGCGCCCGTCGGCCCGGTCACCAGGAGCAAGCCGTTCGGGCGCTGCAGCAATTTCTCGATCGTCGCTTCGTCCTGCTCCGACATGCCCAGCTGCATCAGCGTGAGGCTCACCGAGCTCTTATCCAAGACGCGCAACACGATGCTTTCCCCGTGCACGGTCGGCAGGGTCGAAGCGCGCAAATCGATCTGCCGGTTGTTGACATTCAGCAAAATTCGGCCATCCTGCGGCAGGCGCGATTCCGCCACATCCAGATTCGCCAGAATCTTCACGCGCGAGGCGATCGCAAACGCCAGGCTCCGCGGCGGATTGGCCACCGCGTAGCACCGGCCGTCGATCCGGTAGCGCACCACGACATCGTGTTCAAACGCCTCGATGTGGACGTCCGACGCGCGGCGGTTGACGGCTTCCATCAGCATCGTGTCGACCAGCTTGATAATGGGCGCTTGGCTGGCCAGTTGCTGCAAGGCAGCGCTATCCTTGGCGACGTCAGCGCCGACCGGGCCGGCTTGCGCAAACGCCTCGGTGAGCGCGCTGACCTTCAGCAAAGGATCGGGAGCAGGCATCGTTATCCCTCCACCACCACCCGCAGGACTTCCGAGACGGTGGTGAGGCCCTCGCGGATTTTTGCCGCGCCGTCATCCCGCAGGCTGCGCATCCCGTCTCGCACCGCGGCCGCCCGAATCGTGGAGGCGCCGGCCTTCGTCACCACTAGCTTGCGGATGGCGTCGGTGACGATCAGCAGCTCGAAGACTCCCAAGCGGCCGAAAAATCCTGAGTTGCGGCACGCGTCGCATCCTTGGCTGCGGATGACTTGCGAGACTTCGGGGGAGCCGAGGAACGCCCGCTCTTCGGCGGTGGCGTTATCCGTCAGCCGGCACGCGTGGCAGAGGCGGCGCGTGAGCCGCTGCGCGAGCACGCCTTGCACGGTGGACGCGATCAGAAACGGCGGGATGCCCATGTCAATCAGCCGGGTGATGGCCGAGGAGGCGTCATTCGTGTGCAGCGTGGAGAGGACGAGGTGGCCGGTGAGCGCGGCCTGGATGGCGACTTGCGCCGTCTCCTGATCGCGGATTTCCCCCACCATGATCACATCGGGTGCTTGGCGCAGCATGGAGCGCAGCCCCGCCGCAAAGGTGAGGCCGATGGATGATCGGACGTTGACTTGGTTAATGCCGGCCAGCTGATACTCCACCGGATCTTCCACCGTAATGAGCTTGCGATCCGGCTGGTTCAGCACGGACAGCGCGCTATAGAGCGTGGTGGTTTTTCCTGAGCCGGTCGGCCCGGTCACCAAGACCATCCCGTGCGGGCGGCGGACCATGGTGTTCCACCGGGCCTGGTCATCGGCAGACATGCCCATCTCGGCCATGCCGCGGATGGGCTGGCTGCGATCCAGCAGCCGCATGACCACGGATTCGCCATGGGTCGCCGGCAGCACCGACACGCGCACGTCCAACGGATGCTCCTGAACCGTCAACTGCAAGCGGCCGTCCTGCGGCAGGCGCTTTTCGGCGATATTCATGCCGGCCATGATTTTCAGCCGGCTGACCAGCGGACCGTGGAGCGCCTTGGGGGGCTGATTCACGTCATGGAGCACGCCGTCGATGCGGTAGCGCACGCGGACCTGGGCGGTTGCGGCTTCCAGATGCACGTCGCTGGCGCGCAGCCGCACGGCCTCCATCAGCATGGAATCGACGAGTTGGACGATCGGGGCATCCTCCGCGCTCTCTTTCGCCTCCGGCCGTCGGGTTGCGGTTGGGGCTGCGGCCACCTGCTGAGGAGGCGCGGCGACGTGGGCCGGCGCTGGTGCGGGTGGTGCTGCCGGCTGCGCAGGCGGCTTGGCGGCTGCGGGCGGCGGTGAGGCGGCAGGCCGAGCGGGCGCGCGGAGCGCGGCAAAATCTTCCGGGCGAATCAGGATGGCTTCAAGCGGGCCTCCGGCTGACGCGGCAAAAAAATCCAACGCAAACACGGACAGCGGGTCATCCGTTGCCACCAGCCACCCTGGCTGGCGCGATTCCAGCGGCGCAAGCCGATGGCCCGCCCATAGCGATTCAGGGGGTGCCGCCGGCATGGCGCGCGCCGCCTGCCCTGCGGAGGGGCTCCATCGCTGGGGCATGCCTCCAAGTTGCGCGGCCAGGCGAACGCCGGCCTCGGCATCGCGCAGCAAGCCGAGGCGGACTAAAATTTCGCTGAAACGCTCTTGCGTAGTGCCCAGCTCGCGCTTGGCCTGCTCAAGCTGCTGCGGTGTCACGATTCCCAGGTCTTTCAGCCGCGCGCCGACCGCGTCAGGCCGCAAGGTCATGAGGGTGGCTGGCATGAGGCTCCGGTCACGTACACATAGTGGGCGTTCGTCGATCCTCGATTGACCACGCGGTGCATGGTCCAAGACGGCAGATGCGCGCAGCGCCCAGCCGCCAGCGGCACTCGGCGAACGCGCCGCATAGATGGTTCAACCTCCACGGACAGCCGACCGCGCAAGACGATGAGCAATTCCTCGCGGGCTCGCGTTGAATGCCAGTCCATCATGCTGCGAGGGGCCAAGATGACGGAGCCGGCCCTCAACCCCTGCGCCTTCGCCGCGGTGAGCCGTCCTCCTCGACGATATGACGCCACGCGGATCTTCACGCGGATCGCCCGGCTCATCGCTGCACGTTGATGACATGCGCCAGGTAGCCCGCGCCGAATCCGTTGTCGATATTCACCACGCCAATCCCCGGCACGCAGCTATTCAACATCGTCAATAGCGCGGAGAGCCCCTCGAAGCTCGCCCCATAGCCAATACTCGTCGGCACCGCCAGGACCGGGCATCGCGCCAATCCAGCGACGACGCTCGCGAGTGCGCCCTCCATGCCGGCGGCCACCACGATGGCGCGGGCGCGCTGCAGCAGCCGGTGATATTTCAGCACGCGATGCACACCGGCGACCCCCACATCGTAGAGGCGCGCCACGCGGCTGCCGAGAACTTCGCTGGTGACCGCGGCCTCCTCGGCAATCGGCACATCCGACGTGCCGCCAGTCACCACGACGATGAGGCCGCGGCGCGTCCGGCGCGCGGCAGGGACATGGAACGCCATTCGCGAGAGCGCATCATAGCGCAACGCGGGAAGCTGCCGGGCGATGCCGGCGAAAACCTCAGGGGCAAGGCGGGTGATGACGATGAGCTCATTCGCTGCCAGCATGCGGCGGGCGATGCGCACGAGTTGGCCCGGCGTTTTTCCGGACCCGAGGATCACTTCCGGGATGCTTCGGCGCTGCCGGCGATGCAGATCGAGCCGCACGTCAGACGCTTTACGGCGATTCATGACCGAAAACGATCAGCCGGCCACGATCAGATAGACGACAACGATGGCCAAGAGCGTGGCGGAGACGATGTAGAAATCGTAGAAATAGAAAAAATCTTTCACGCGTCCCAATCGGGACGACGGATGCGCTGCGCGATGCTTGTTGGGCACCTGGCGGAAGCGCAGCTTGCTTTTCACCACCTCGACTTGCTGCGGCCGGAAGCGGAGAAATTGGCCGCCGAGCTTATAGCCGGTCAGCTGCCCTTGCCGGACGAGCTCTTCGACATCCGCATCTGTAATGCCGAGGAATTGCGCCACTTCACTGATGGTCCACAACTTCTCCATATTCGATTACAGTAATTATTCCGTTTTTATTTGATCTTCTCGTGGGCCAACCACTCTTCGATTCTCGCGCGGTCAAACCGCCACGTCCCGTTGTCCTGTTGAGCCGGCAAGCGGCCGGTCTTGGCCCACTCAATCACCGTGCCGGACTCCACTTCTAAATAGCTGGCCAGCTCCTCGAGGCTCATCCAGCCTCGGCTGCCTGGAGTGGTTTGCGCCACCATCTCCACGCTGCCATGCAGGATCGCCCCCTCATGAACCGTCAGCCGCGGCGTGCTGATTTTCCCCGTGACCCGAGCACTCGCCTGCAGTTCGATCCGCGCGGTCGCTGACACCGTGCCCTCGAGGGTTCCGCCGATGGTGATGGTATCTCCGGTAATGGTGGCGTTGACGCGGGCTTTCGGCCCGACCAGCAAATTGCCCTTCGTCTGCAGGGTGCCTTCGAACTGCCCGTTGATCTGGAGGTTCACCGGGTCCTTAAACGTCAACGTTCCGGTCATGCTGGCATCGACCTCGAGCCATCGCTCATCGGCCGATTCGTGCTTGCCCCGCCCCAGCGCCATCGCTTCCTCCCTTCGGGTTGCTCCTACGGCTCTTCTTTCGGCTGCTGATCGTCCCCGTGATGCGTCGTGCTGCGTATGGCCCGCTCAATCGGTGACAGGGCGAACAGGGTCACGATCACGATCAACCCGGCGAGCCCGGCGGCCAGATGAAATCCCGCTCCTACGGCGATGCCGATGCCGCCGGCAGCCCAGAGGCTGGCCGCCGTGGTGAGGCCGCGGACCGATCCGCCAAAACGGATAATCGTGCCCGCGCCGAGAAACCCGATCCCGCTGATGATTTGCGCGGCCATGCGCGTCGGATCCACGGCCTGCAGCCCATACAGCTCGGCGCAATACACGCCGGTCAGCATGATCAGGCACGATCCCACCCCGACGAGGATATGCGTGCGGAAGCCTGCGGCTCGACCGTGCCGTTCCCGCTCAAAACCGATCAGCCCTGAAATGGCCGCGCTCGCCAGCAATCGAACAATGATCACCTGAGGCGTCATGCGAGGCACAAATTCGAGTCCGGAGCGAGTGTTAACTCGGCGACGCGCCCCCGCTGCAGCAAGGGAAAGCCGATGCCGGCGATCATGGCGCCATTATCGACGCATAAGGACGGCGGCGGAAAGACAACCGTGAGTTGATGGGCCGCGGCGGCTTCGCCGAATTTCGTTCGCAGGCGGTTGTTCGAAGCGACTCCGCCGCCCACGACCACCTGTTTCATGCCGGCGCGCTGGCAGGCCTTGAGCGTCTTCCCGATGAGCATATCGACCGCGGCTTCTTGGAAGCTTGCGGCAATATCAGCAACCTGACGAGGCGGGAAGCGAGAGCCTGGAGGCTGGAGGGACCCGCTAAGCTTTTGCACGTAATGGAAGACGGCGGTTTTCAAACCGCTGAAACTGAAGTCGAATGCGCCTTTGGTCTGGCCTCGCGGGAACTTCACCGCCGTCGCCTCTCCCTCGGTTGAAAGCCGATCAATGACCGGGCCCCCGGGATAGCCCAGCCCTAAGAGTTTCGCCACTTTGTCGAACGCCTCGCCCACGGCGTCATCCTGTGTTTCGCCGAGCACTTCAAAACGGCAGTCGTGGTGCGCGACGCACAGCACCGTATGCCCGCCCGACACGACCAGGCCGATGTACGGAGCCTGAAGCTGCGGGGCCGTCATTTCTCCAGCGTACAGATGGGCGGCCAAATGGTCAACTGGAATCAGCGGGCGTTCAAGGGAGATCGCCAAGCCCTTGGCAAAGGCCACACCGATGAGCAGCGCGCCTGGCAAACCGGGCCCTTGCGTGACGGCAATCGCGTCAAGATCGCCCGGGGCGCATTTCGCATCGGCCAAGGACTGCGCGAAGACATCCCAAATGGTTTCCACATGGGCGCGCGCCGCGATCTCAGGGATGACCCCGCCGTAGGGGCCGTGGAGCGAGAGGCTCGAGGCCACCGTGTTGCTCAACACGGTGCGGCCGTCCTCCACGATGCCGATGGCCGTCTCGTCGCACGACGTTTCAATGCCCAGAATCCGAATCATGCGTTCACGAGCGGTTCTCGGTCGCCGCGAGCCGCTCGTTCGTCTGATACACCTTAATCCCCTTCAGCAAATCCATGGCGCGGGCGATTTGGTTGTCTTTCCGAAGCTTGTCCGCCGGCGGCTCAGGAGCCGTCTGCTCGATTTTGTCGAAAATTTCTTTCGCTTGTTCTTGTTTGGACGCGGGGTCTTTCGCGAGTTGGATCGGCACCTCCACGTCCGGGGGGATCCCCTGGCCGTGGATGGAGCGGCCCTTCGGCGTGAAATACTTGCTGGTCGTCAGCCGCAGCGCGCTGCCGTCCTTCAGCGGGAAAATCGTCTGCACCGACGCCTTGCCGTGGGATTTCGTGCCGAGCACGACGCCGCGGTGGTGGTCTTGAATCGCCCCGGCCACGATTTCAGAGGCTGAGGCGGAGCCCTCATTGATCAGCACGACCAGCGGCAGCGCGCTGATCGGGCCGTCCATGCGGGAACGCATTTCCTGATTTTGATTCCGCAGCCGTCCTTTCGTGCTGACGATGAGCTGGTGGCGATTCAGGAACAGCTCCGCCACCGACACCGCCACATCCAGCAGCCCGCCGGGGTTATTGCGCAGATCAAAAATGAGGCTGTCCATGTGCCGCGCTTTCAGCGAGTTGATGGCGCTTTCCAGGTCCGCCACGGTGTGCTCGCCGAAATCCGACAGGCGGATATAGCCGATTTGCTCATCAAGCATCTGGGCGTCTTTCACGCTTTTCACTTTGATGATGGCGCGCTCCAGGCTGACCTCTTTCAATTCGCTCTCCCCTTCCCGGAGCAGGGTCAGAGCAATTTTCGTGTTGGGTTTGCCGCGGAGTTTGCGCACCGCTTCGACGATCGTGATCCCCCGGGTGAGCTGCCCGTCGATCTTCACGATGCGGTCGCCGGACCTCAGCCCGGCCAGGGCGGCCGGCGTATCATCGATCGGAGAAATGATGGTCAACAAATCGTCTTTGATGGTGATCTCGATCCCTAAGCCGCCGAATTCGCCCTCGGTGTCGATTTTCAGCTCGTTGTAGCTGTCCGGATCGAGAAACTGGCTATACGGATCCAGGGTGGCCAGCATGCCCTTCAACGCGCCGTAAATCAGCTGCTGAGCCTTGGGCTCCTCCACATAATCGGATCGCACGATGGAGAGCGCGTGCTCAAAGAGGTCGAGCTCTTTGTACAGCTCCTCATTGTCGCTCGCCGTTGAATCTTTCGCGCTAAACACCGCGGTCGGCGCAACCACCAAGGTTGCGGCGGCCACGCCACTGATAAGCCATGCCCACACCGTGCGCATCCACCCTCCTTGCGTCATACGCCCCGCGAGATCCCCTCTACACATGCGGTTTCACTTTGGCCTGATCGAGTTTCCGCTGGAGCAGCCCCGTCATCTGCTGCGGATTGGCTTTCCCCTGCGACTGCTTCATCGCTTGGCCCATGAGGAAGGTCAAGGCGTTGGTTTTTCCCTTCAGGTACGCCTCAACCGAATCCGGATTCGCGGCCATCACAGCATCCGCCAAGCGCTCAAGGGCCGCAGGATCGACGATCTGCTGCAACTTGCCGGCCTTCACCAGCGCGATCGGATCGGCCTGCTGCTCAAGCATCTGCACCAACACGTCTTTGGCCATCTTGCCGGAGATCGTGCCGTCCTCGATCAATTGTACCAGATGCGCGAGCCATTCGGGACGGATCCGTGCTTGCTCGGGCTCCAGCTTCTTGGCGTTGAGATACGCCATGAAGTCTCCCATGATCCAGTTCGCCGCGAGCTTTGGCGCAGCCCCGGCGCTGATCGCGCCCTCAAACACATCGGCCAAGACGCGGTGCTGCCGCAGGACCCTGGCATCATAGGCCGAGAGCTGATAGGCGGCTTGGAAGCGCGCGGCTCGCTGGGCGGGCAGCTCAGGAAGCTGCTGCTGGATTATCTTCATCTGCTGCGGCGAGAGCCGAAACGGCACCAAATCCGGTTCGGGAAAGTAGCGGTAATCGGCCGCCCCCTCCTTGCTGCGCATCGACTCGGTCTTCAAGCCCTTCGCATCCCAGAGCCGTGTTTCCTGCGGGATGCGCTCGCCGCGATCCAGCACCATCGCTTGCCGTTTCATCTCATATTCGAGCGCTAATTTCACGGCGCGAAACGAATTCAAATTCTTGATCTCGACTTTTGAGCCCAGCGCGGTCGCCCCGGCCGGGCGCAGCGAGACATTGGTGTCGCAGCGCAGGCTGCCTTCTTCCATGTTGCAGGTGGACACCTCCAGGTACTCGATGATGGCCTTCAGCTCAGTGAGGTAGTCGTAGGCCTCATCCGAAGAGCGCAGATCCGGCTCGCTGACAATTTCCAGCAGCGGCACGCCGGTCCGGTTGAAGTCGACGTAGCTTTCGGTTTGGCTGGCCTCATGGAGCAGCTTTCCCGCGTCTTCTTCCATATGGATGCGGAGAATGCGAATCCGCTTCGGTTGGCCGCTCGCACCGATATCCAGGTAGCCGTGGTGCGCCAAGGGCTGATCGTACTGGGAAATCTGGTAGTTCTTCGGCAGATCCGGGTAGAAATATTGCTTGCGATCGAATTTCATCGTGGGGGCGATCTGGCAGTTGAAGGCCAGGGCCACTTTGATCCCCCACTGGAAGGCGCGCTCGTTCAGCACCGGCAAGACCCCTGGGAGCCCAAGGCAGACCGGGCATGTTTGGCTGTTGGGTGTGGCTCCGAATGTTGCCGAGCAGCCGCAAAACAGCTTCGTCGCTGTTTTCAGCTGGAGATGGACTTCAAGACCAATGACGGGTTCGTATTCCATATGTGAGCTTTCAGCAATCAGCGATCACTGGTTTGCGAAGATGCCACTCCGTCGCCTGCTCATACGCATACGCGGCCTGCAGCAGGACGTCTTCGGCAAACGGTTTCGCGAGCAGTTGCATGCCAATCGGCAGCCCGGATGTCGTCAAGCCGCACGGCAGCGATATCGCCGGCACGCCGGCAAGGTTCGCCGAAATCGTGAAAATATCCGACAGGTACATTTGCAGCGGATCATTCAGCTTTTCGCCGATCGTAAATGCCGGTGTGGGCGATGTGGGTGTCAGGATGACGTCGAGATCCTGAAACGCGTGGTCGAAATCCTGCTTGATCAGCGTGCGCACTTTGAGGCCTTTGAGATAATAGGCGTCGTAGTAACCCTGTGAGAGGACGTAGGTTCCCAGTAAAATCCGCCGTTTTGGTTCAGCCCCAAACCCTTCCGTTCTCGTGCGAACATACATGTCAAGGAGTTGGTTCTGTCCCGAGTCCCGAATGCCGAGTCCTGAGCGGAAGCCGTATTTCACGCCATCGTAGCGGGCGAGGTTCGAGCTGGCTTCACCCGTGGCAATGATGTAGTACGTGGCGATGGCGTATTTCGTGTGCGGCAGCGACACCGGCTTGCAGGAGCAGCCTAATTGCTCAAAGACCTTCACGGCCTGGTCAATGGCGGCGCGAACCTCGGGGTCGATGCCGTCGATCAAGTACTCCTTCGGGATCCCGATGCGCAGGCCCTTCACCGGCTGGCGGAGCGCTGCGGCATAATCCGGAACCGCCACCGGCGCTGAGGTCGAATCCCGGGGATCATGGCCGGCAATCACCGACAGCAGAATCGCCGAGTCTGTGACATCCTTCGTGATCGGACCGATTTGATCGAGTGAAGAGGCAAACGCGACCAACCCGTACCGCGACACTCGCCCATACGTCGGTTTCAACCCCACGACGCCGCAGAACGCGGCCGGCTGCCGAATCGATCCTCCGGTGTCTGAGCCGAGCGCGGCGATGGCGCAATCGGCGGCCACCGCAGCGGCGGAGCCGCCGCTTGAGCCTCCGGGAACCCGGTCCATCGCCCACGGATTTTTCGTGACGCCGAAGGCCGAATTTTCCGTCGAAGAGCCGAAGGCGAACTCATCCATGTTCGCGCGGGGGATCAGCCACGCCCCGGCGCGCTGCAGCCGCTCGATGACCGTGGCGTTATAGGGCGAGCGGAACCCTTGCAGAATACGCGAGGCGCACGTCGTGTCTTCGCCGGCGATACAGATGTTGTCTTTAATCGTCACCGGAATCCCGTAGAGCGGGCCCCGCGACCCTGGATCGCCAAGCGCGCGAAGCCTCGGAAGGTCGACCGCCAGATACGCATGGAGCGCGGGATTGCGGCGTTCGATCCGATCCAGCACGTCGCGCAGCACATCCGCGGGCGCAATCTCCCCGCGAGCGATCAACGGCTGCAATGCATGAATGGCCTTCGCGGCAAGCGAGCCGGCGGCGGGCATTAGCCTTCGATGACTTTCGGCACTTTCACGAATGGCGGGTGAGCCGCCGGGGCCAGCGAGGTCACCAGGGCTGGATTCAGCGAGGGGGCTCGTTCGTCGGCTCGATGCACATTGGACAGCGGCAAGACATGGCTGGTGGGCTCAACACGCTCGGTGTTGACGGACTGCAGCTGCTGGACATACTGGAGGATCTCATCAAGCTGCGCGGCGAGCTGTGCTAGGTGCTGGCCTTCGAGCCGCAGGCGCGCGAGATGCGCGACGTGCTGGACAATATCCGTCGTCACAACGCTCATATCACGCCATTATAGCACAGGTGTCAGACGTGTCAGACACTTCCTGAGCTGATAGCATTGGCGAGCGCGGCAAACTGGGCGAGCGAGAGCGTTTCTCCGCGGACATGGGGCGGGAGGCCGGCGCGCTCCACGAGAGCTGCGGCATGGCTCCGGGCCAGGCCGAAGGCGCTGTCGCAGAGGCAATTGATGAGCGTTTTCCTCCGGTGGGAAAAGGCGGTTTTGACCACCTCGAACAACACGGTTTCATTGTCCACAGCCGCCGGCGGCTGTCTCTGCGGGCGCAACCGAAGGCAGGAAGAATCGACGTCCGGCTGCGGGAAAAAGGCGCTGCGGGCCAGGCGGAAGATGCGCGTCGCCTCCCAGCTCCATTGCATCAGCACGCTGAGCCGGCCATACGCCTTGGTGCCCGGCCGCGCCGTCAGCCGATCCGCCACTTCTTCTTGGACGATCAGCACGGCGCGCTGAATCGCGCGGCGCTCCTCGCACAACCGCGCGACGATCTGGGAGGTGATGTGGTACGGAATAGCGCCCACCACAACGGCAGGGTGCGGCGATGGCCACGGCATCTCGAGCATGTCGGCGCACTGGACGTCAACATGGCCGCGGCCGGCAAGACGCCCTCTGAGGAGAGCGGCAATCCCCCGATCCACCTCGATCGCGATGACGTGCCGCGCCCTCTCGGCCAGCGGCTCCGTCAGCGCGCCTAAGCCCGCGCCGATCTCGACCACGGTCTCTTCTCCAGAGAGCTCGCACGCATCCACCACCCGGCGAATCGCCTGCGCATCAATGAGATAGTTCTGCCCTCGCCGCTTCGTCAGCCTCAAGTCGTGAGTCTTGAGAAGCGATTTCAATTCTAAAACAGTCAACATGGTCACGGCGACTCAGGACATATGACCCAAGACACATGACCAAAGCCGGCATGCGTCATGGGTCATGCGTCGTGCGTCATGGGTCGCCTTTCTGTTGGATCAGTTGGCAAGCCAGATGAATCGCATACGCCATCGACCCCGGATTCGCGATGCCGCGCCCGGCGATGTCCAGCGCGCTGCCATGATCAGGCGCCGTGCGCGCAATCGGCAATCCTAAGGTCACTTGGCAGCCCTGATCGCGCGCGAGCATCTTAAAGGGGATCAAGCCTTGATCATGATACGGGCTGATGATCGCATCGTAGGCGTGCCACCCGCGGCTGCCGAAGAACCCGTCAGCCGCAAACGGGCCGTCGCAGACGATGCGCCGGGCGCGCAGCGCCCGGAGGGCGGGAATGATCACGCACCGCTCAACTCCGGAGCGCTCCAGCTCCCCGGCATGCGGATTGACACCGCAGATCGCCAGTCTTGGATGCGCAATCCCAAAGCGGCTGCGCAAGGCTTGGTGCGTCATCGCGATCGTGGCCTTGACCAGCCGCCTCGTCACGGCGGAAGACACCGAGCGCAGCGCGAGATGCCGCGTCAGCAAGGCGACCCGCAGGCGGTCTGAGGCGAACATCATGACCGCATCGCGGACGCCGAAGGCCTGCGCGAGATATTCAGTATGCCCCTGGAATGACGGCCGGCAGCGCTGAATCTTCCATTTGGTGATCGGCGCGGTGACCACGGCATGAATCTGCCCTGCCCGAGCCAGCGCGATCGCCTGATCAAGGCACGCGAGCGGAGCCAACGATCGGCGGGGTGCCGGGCACGCGAGCACCTCCGCCGGCATGGAGGCGGGAAACAGGCGGCGATCGCCGATAACCAGCAGCCGCACGCCTGGGGGGCGGCGCATTCGGCGCAAGGCGTTGCGAATGATTTCAGGGCCGATCCCGTCAGGATCGCCCATCGTAATCGCGATGGTTCGAGTCGACATCAATTAGATGTTAGGTATTTCAATATACGCCTTGCGCTTGATGTCGCCGATCCAGCGCAGGAAGGCGTCTTGGAATTTGCGCTGATAGATCTGCTGGTACACCGACCGGTGCGCCTCGGTCAGCGAGAGGTGTTCCGAGGCGCGCCGATCATCCACGCGCAACAGATGGACTCCGAGCCGGCTGTTGATCGGCGCCGAGATCTCTCCGGGTTTCAGGGCGAAGAGCGCTGTATCCAGCTCCGGCATCAGCTCGCCTTCGGCGACCCAATCCATGCGGCCGCCGTCGTCCTTTTGGTCGTCCTCAGAATATTGTCGCGCTAACTGCTCGAACTCCGCCCCAGCCAACGCTTGCCGCCGGATATCTTCGATGAGCGCGCGCGCTTGCTCGACCGGCCGAGCCTCGGTGACGCGGATGAGGATGTGGGACGCCTTGATGCGATCGCCTTTCTTGGCCAGCTCCGGGTGCTGGCTCAGCTCGCTGGCCACCTCTTGCGGGCTGACCGTGATGGTGGCGCGGACTTTTGCATCGACCAGCTGCTGCACCAGCAATTGATCCCGAATCTTCTCCCGAACCTGCTCCTCGGACATGGCCATCTGCCGCAGCTGATCCGCCACCTCCTCGGGCGATCCGAGGCGCTCGCGGAACTGGTCAAACCGCCGCAGGACCTCAGCCGACTCAACGGTTACACCGGCTTTTCTCGCTTCCTGCAGCAGCAGGCGCTGCTCGATGAGCCGCTGCAGCGCGAACTCGCGCATCTTCGGCGCCTGCTCGGCCGACGCCTCATCCGGGCGATCAAGCATAGCCTCGGCTGAGGCGCTGACATCCGCCTCCGTGATGACGTCTTCATTCACGATCGCGGCGATGCGGTCGACAGTGGCCGCCTCGCCCATTCCCAACGCACAAAGCAAGGCGATATCAGATATCAAAAGGGCTTTTGATATCTGATATCGAGTCTTAGGACGAGTCATCGGGTTTCCATCACGAGTTCGCGCACGCGGTCAGCCGGCGGCATCGACGCCTCCCCCTCCCGAAGCCGCGCGACCGCCTCGCGCAGCAGCCGGCAGTACAGATCGAATCCGATAGCGCTCACATGGCCGGATTGCTCCACCCCGAGCAGATTGCCGGCCCCGCGGATCTTCAGGTCCTCCATCGCAATGTTAAATCCTGATCCCAGCGCCGTATGCTCCGCCATCGCTTCCAAACGCTTGCGAGCTTCCGGTGTGAGCGCCGTGGAGCGCGCCACCACCAGATAGGCGTATGCCTTTCGATCAAATCGCCCGACCCGGCCTCGGAGCTGATACAAATCCGCGAGTCCGAAGCTCTCGGCATCGTTGACGATCAGCGTATTCGCGTTAGGAATGTCAATGCCGGATTCAATGATCGTTGTGGTCACCAGCACATCGACCGCGCCTTCCATGAAGGCCATCATC
>JACQWM010000025.1 GCA_016209275.1 Candidatus Omnitrophota bacterium | reverse complement strand
GCTGCCGCCTTGCGTGGCAAAGTACGAGCTGCTGGTGCTGCGCAGCTCCTGGTACACCCCGCGCGGCGAGGGGTAGTAGGTGGTCAACGTGATCTCCTCGGCCACAACATAGGCGGTCGTCGCGAGCAGCAATCCAATGAGCAACCAACCCGGCAGCGTCTGTTTCATCGCCTACCTCCCAGTGTCAAGGCGATATCAGATATGAAATGGCCGTTTGATATCAGATATCAAACGCCCAAACCATATCAGATATGAAATGCCCATTTCATATCTGATATCGAACGAAAAGGCCGAGCCGCCTCATTCGGTAGCTCGGCAATCTCTTCACTGATACGGCAACTCGGCAGTCTCGAAGAGACCCGTAGCTTTGCGGCCCCCGGTCACCCGGGGTGTGCCTTTCTCGTCAGTCGTAATCCTAATCTCAAGTATAGCGTCTGTGGCGACGGAGCGTCAAGAGCCGTTACCGAAACAGGCCCAGACGCGCTTTAGGCAGGACGAAATTGCGGCCAGTGAGGGGGTGGATGAGGCGCACCTGATCGAAGGAGTCGAAGCGATAGCTGCCGAGCACCTTGGCGATCTCATTGGTGGCCATCTGGAAGACCTGCTGGATCGTCGCCTCATCCAGCGGGGCCCCGGTGGAAGGGGCCACATCCAGCGTAAAGGCGAATTCCCGGTTTTGGAATCGTCCGGCGCAGGCACCGATCGTCGCAAGACCTGGCTGCTGCACTTGCTCGATGAGCTGCCGCTGGATGCGCCGCGCGAGCTGCCAGCTCAAGAACTCTTCCAGGCGGACCTCATGCGGCAGGTACGAGTCGAGGGTGATCTTGGCCGGCCCCACAGCGTTAAGCTCAAAGACGGTGCGGGCGATGATCTCCGGGGTGTCGAGCATGTTGGCATTCGCCCGCCGGATGTCATCAAGGTAGCGCACGATGGTCAGGTAGGCCCCTGGGGTGTTCGGATCGGAGAGCAGCACGACGTAGAACCGCACGTCGGCATCCGTGCTCAGCAGCACGCGGTGCAGCGACGTGATGATTTTCCGCGTGGCCTCATCGAACGCCGGGCCGACGTTGATGTGCCCGCCGGTCTGCGACAAGGCGTCTGGATAGATGAGCTGCACGGCCACGGTATGCTCGAGGACGCGAACGGCCGTCGGGGCAATGCCTTCGCTGGTGAGGACGGATGTGACGGCGTCTGAGAGGCGGGCTTTAGGATACGTCGGGCCGCTGCCGCAGCCTGCCGCCGCCAGCAGGCTGCCGCCACAGCAGAGGATGCCTAATGCGCGCAGCAGCAGGTTCATTCGTCATCTCGTCGTCGTCATGCGTCAAATGCGTTAGAGGTGGATCCCCGGTCCGGTCGAGGGAAAGGTTCGCTCTTTCCCGCATTCCTTGAAGATCGCTTCAATTTCGTCGTATTCCAGCTCGTTTTTGCGCAGCAGCTCGTCCTTGAAGCGCTCCAGCAGCGCATCTTCCTTGCCCAGCAGATCCTCCACTTCCTTCAAGCACGCCTGCATGATCTGGTTGGTTTCCTCGTTCAATTTTTCCTTGATGCGATCCGAGAGATGATCGCCCGACGCAGTTCGGCGGAACGCCCAGGAACCGACGAGCATCTCGTAGTCGCCGATAAACCCGTTCGTGCCCATCCCAAGGCTCCAGACCATGTGGTGGGCGGCGGAAATCGCATGCTGAAAGTCCGCGGCCACTCCCGAGGTAGTGGAGCCGCATTTGAGTTTCTCCGCGACGTAGCCGGCCAGCGAGGCCTTGATGTCCGCGAGCAGCTTATCGCGCGTTTCGCTGTAATACTCCTGCCGCGGCACATGGTAGACCACGCCCAGCGTTGAGCGGCGCATGTAGATGGAGGCCTTGAACACGTCGTGCGTTGGATGCAGCATGTAGACCGCGATGAGGTGCCCGGCTTCGTGATACGCGGTGTTGCGCCGCTCTTCTTCCGGCATCGTGCGGTAGCGCTTGGAGCCCATGTCAATGCGCTCAAACGCTTCCGACAAATCCTTGTAGTTGACCACTTCGCGCTTGCTGCGCGCCGCAATGAGCGTGGCTTCCTGGACGATGTTTTGGATGTCCGCCGGCGACTTCCAGACCGACCGCCGCGCTAAGCGCGCGTTGTCGATGACCGGATCCGCCTTCACCTTGGCGAGGTAGAATTGGAAGAGCTTCTCGCGATCCTCAAGGCCGGGCCGGTCCACGTAAATCTTTCGGTCGAACCGGCCGGGGCGCAGCAGGGCCTCATCCAGCACGGCCTCCGCCTGGTTCATCGCCCCGATGACCACGATATTGGAGCCTTTGCTGTGCAGCCCGTCCATCTCCACAAGCAATTGGTTGACCGTGTTGTTGTAATCGGTCTGGGCGCCGAAGCCAATGTCCATGCTGCGGGAGCGTCCCACGGCGTCGATCTCATCCAGAAACACGATGCAGCCGCCGTGGATTTCCGCCATCATCCGCGCGCGCTTAAAGAGCGACCGCACGCGCGCACCGCCCGTGCCCATAAAGATGACATTAAATTCCGCCCCAGAGGCGGAGAGAAAGGGCAGCCCAGATTCGGTGGCGATGGCTTTGGCGAGGTAGGTTTTGCCGCAGCCCGGCGGGCCCATCAGCAGAATGCCGCGCAGCACCTTGCCGCCGATGCGGGCGACCTTGGCGTGGTCGCGCAGCAGCTCAACGACCTCCCACGCCTCTTGCTTGCCCTCTTCCATACCGACGACCTCGCTCCATTTCACTTGGTTGGCGGAGCGGCCGGCGGACTCGCCGCTCAAGTTGGTCATTTGGCCGAAGCCCCGGCCGCCGAAGAGGAAGTACTGATAGAGGAAGACGAACGACACCGCCGCCAAGATCGACTGCAGCGGGGTGAGCGACGTAAACGCCATGATGTAGTCCCGCTGGTACGAATCCAGCCGGCCGATGGCGATGACCGGCCAGATCACGGAGGCGAGCAGAACCAGCCCGACCGCGACTTTGATCCAGTGGATCGTCAAAAACAGACGCAGGTGGGCCCACAAACTCCGTCGAGGTTTCATCTCAATCTCCAACTATAGCATGTTCCGGAGAAGCCTGTCAACGATCCATGGCGCCCAGGACGGAAAAAATCAGCGCCCCGGCATAGGGTTTGATAAAATGAAGGTTCTGTCGCATACCCAAGGAGTTCCCCATGACCAGAAGCACGCAGCGATCCCCGGCCCCGCGGTTGAAGCTAGGATTGCCCAAAGGCAGCCTGCAGGAAGCCACCGTGCGCCTTTTTGCCCGGGCTGGTTTTCAGGTCGTCATCAGCGAACGCTCGTACCAGCCCTCGATCGATGATGCGCAGATCGAGCCGATGCTCCTGCGCGCCCAGGAGATGTCGCGGTACATCGAGCAGGGCGTGCTCGATTGCGGGATCACGGGCCAGGACTGGATTTTGGAAAACCGCTCGCGGGTCACGCGGGTCGCGGAGCTCGTCTATGCCAAGCGCACCACGCGGCATCCGGTCCGATGGGTGCTGGCGGTGCCGGCCGAGGCGAAGATCACCTCGATCAAGCAACTGCAGGGCAAGCGCATCGCCACCGAACTCGTCAATGTGACCAAAGCGTATCTGGCCAAGCACGGGGTGCATGCGGATGTGGAGTTTTCGTGGGGGGCCACCGAGGGCAAGGTGCGGGCCGGGGTCGTGGATGCCATCGTCGAACTGACGGAGACTGGCCAAACGCTGGTGGCGAATGGCCTGCGCATTCTGGACACGATTTGCGAATCGACCACGCAGCTGATTGCGAATCCGGCCGCCCTGCGTCATGCCTGGAAGCGGCGCAAGATCGAGAGCCTCAAGACCCTGCTGCTGGGCGCGGTCGAAGCCGACGGCAAAGTGGGTGTCAAATTGAATGTGCCGGAGCGGAAGCTCCAACAGCTCATCGACGCGCTGCCATCGATGAAACGCCCCACCGTCTCGAAACTCTGGTCCCGCGACAACCGCGATCCGTGGTGGGCGGTGGAAACCATCATCGAAGAACGGGAGATCAAGGCGCTGATCCCGAAGTTGAAAGAGGCGGGCGGGCAGGACATCATTGAGTATCCCCTCAACAAAGTGATCTACTAACTGCAGCACATAGCAAATAGCACATAGCACATAGAATTGATCAATGAGAAACGCGTTCCGTTTTTGCTATCTGCTATCTGCTATGTGCTATCTGCTCAGCAGCGGATGCGCGACGACGCATGTCGTCCATCGAGAGACGGATCGCGCGGCGTTGAGCTCCTACTTGCGCGGCTTGCTCTACGAGCGCTCCTTGAAACTGCCGGACGCCCTCGATGCGTATCAGTTGGCCCTCACCCATGATCGCCGCTCGCCGGTCTTGCATGTGCGGTTGGGGGCGACCTACGTGAAAATGGGCCAGATGGACAAGGCGCTGGACTCCTTTGAGCGCGCTTTAACACTGCAGCCCGACCAGCCCGACGCCTTGCGGTGGGTGGCGATGCTGCACGCCTCGCAGGGCCAGCTCGAGAAGGCGGTTGACGATTATGAGCGGCTGCAGCGGATCGATCCGGAAGACCAATTTGTGCTCAGCACGCTGGCCGATCTCTATGTGCTCCAAGGCCAGCTCGATCGGGCGATTGCGCTCTACCATCGGATCAGCGACGCGGCCGGCTCCTCAACGCAGCTGCACTATAACCTCGGCGTGCTCTACGGCCGGGTGGGGCAGTATGAGGAGGCGCTGCGGGAGCTCTCGCGAGCGCTGGAGCTGCAGCCGGAGAGCCTCGAGACGCGGCTGGCCCTGGGGCTGACCTTTGAGTTGGCCGATCGGCCGTCGGAGGCGGCGGCGCATTACGAAGCCGCCCTGCATCTTGACCCGTTTAACCCGCGCTTGTATTTCCACTCGGCCCGCGCGCACGCCTCGGCCAAGCAGTATGCGCAGGCCCTGGCGAATTATCAGGCGGTGCTGGATCTGACCCCGCATGATGTCGATGCGGTGGTGGGGGCGGTGCGGGTGTGGATCGTCCAGGGCCGCTATGAGGAGGCGGTGCAGTTTCTCGGCAAGCAGTTGGAGGCCTTCGGCGAGCGGCCGGATTTGTATGTCGCCCTCGGCATCGTCTACCGGGAGGCGCAGCAGACCCACGAAGCGCTGCGGGCGTTTGAGAAAGCCATTGCCCTCAACGCCGAGTATGCGCAGGCGCATTTTTACGCGGCCTCGCAGCTGGATCGGCTGGGGCGCCGGGATGAGGCGCGGCGGTTCTTGCAGCGGACGCTGGAGCTTGATGCCCACCACAGCGATGCCATGAATTATCTCGGCTACATTCAGGCCGAAGAGGGCACGCGATTAGAGGAGGCCAAGCAATTGATTGAGCGGGCCCTCATGCTCGATCCGGACAACGGCGCCTACCTCGACAGCCTCGGCTGGGTGGAATTCAAAATGGGGCATCTGGACGAGGCGATGAAATATCTTGAGCGCGCGGCTGTCCTCATCGATAATGATGCGGTGATTTTTGACCATCTCGGCGATGTGTATTTTCAGCGGCATGATGTGGAGCGCGCGCGAGCCAGCTGGCAGCGCGCGGCGGAGCTGGATCCGCAGCAGACGACGATCCA
The DNA here is from genome assembly GCA_016209275.1 of Candidatus Omnitrophota bacterium. Lineage (NCBI taxonomy): Bacteria > Pseudomonadati > Candidatus Omnitrophota > Candidatus Omnitrophota bacterium. Next base: position 3,269 of record JACQWM010000025.1, on the reverse strand, counting down.
AGAGAAACTAAAAACAATGACCAATCACCAAGCACCAATAACCAAGCAGTGACCAATGTTCCAATAACCGAATGACCAAACGGTTTGGTTATTGGAACATTTGGTGATTGGTTATTGTTTGGTCATTGGAATTTGGTCATTGGTTATTTCCTGATGAGCGCTCAACGGTTGCAACCTGATCTCCAGGCGTTGAAAAAATTAGCGGTGGAATTGCGCCAGGCTATCTTGCGCATGATTGCCAACGCGGGCAGCGGCCATCCCGGCGGCTCCTTGTCCATGGTCGAGCTCCTGGTCGGCGTGTATTGGCACGCGCTGCGCCATGATCCCACACGGCCCCAGTGGCCCGACCGCGACCTCTTTCTCTTGTCCAAAGGGCACGGATGTCCAGCGCTCTATGCGGTGCTGGCGTACCAGGGCTACTTCCCCAAAGACGAGTTGATGACCCTGCGCAAGTATCCTACGAGGCTCCAGGGGCACCCCGAGCGCAACTCGGTGCCGGGAATCGAAATTTCCGCAGGGTCCTTGGGCCAGGGCTTGTCGATGGCCAATGGCTTGGCGATGGCCGATCGGCTGGATGGCCGCGCGCGCCGGATCTACTGCTTAATGGGCGACGGGGAAATCCAGGAAGGCCAAGTGTGGGAGGCGGCGATGACAGCACACCACCACAAGCTGGACGCGGTCTGCGCGATCATCGACGCGAATCAGTTGCAGCAAAACGGGCCGGTCAAAGAGATCCAAGACATCGAGCCGCTCGCTGACAAATGGCGCGCCTTCGGCTGGCATACGATTGAAATCGACGGCCATGACATCGCCCAGGTGTGCCGTGCGTATGATGAAGCCGCGACGATCACCGGCAAGCCCCAGGTCGTCGTCGCGCGCACGGTGAAAGGCAAGGGGGTCTCCTTCATGGAGCTGAACCACGCCTGGCACGGCGTGGCCCCCAAACCCGACGAACTTGAGCGCGCCTTGAAAGAACTTGAGTCTTAGAGCGATATCAGATATCAAACGTCTGTTTGATATCTGATATCGATTGGAAGACAGCCGATGGCGGATAAAGCGACACGAGACGGATTCGGAGAAGGGCTGCTGGAGTTGGGGAAGACGAACCCTCACGTGGTCGCGCTCTCCGGCGACTTGGAAGATTCTTGCCGCGCGATTGCGTTCAAGAAAGCGTACCCCAATCGATTTTTTTCCGTGGGCATCGCCGAGCAGGATTTGATCGGCACGGCGGCCGGCCTGGCTCTGGCTGGCAAGATTCCGTTTGCGTGCTCGTTCTCCCAGTTCATCGTCGGCAAGACGATTGAGCAGTTGCGCTTGGCCGTCTGCTACCAGCAGCTGAATGTGAAAATCGCCGGCTCGCACGGCGGGCTGTCGGTCGGGGCGGATGGCGCCACCGCCGAAGCGCTGGAAGAGTTTCCCCACATGCGCTCCCTGCCGCACATGACGGTGATCGCGCCGTGCGATGCGATTGAGGCCAGGAAAGCGACGATCGCCTGCGCCGACTACCCGGGCCCGGTGTTCCTGCGGCTGGGTCGAGCCCCCGCCCCGGCGGTGACGAAAGAGTCCGATCCCTACCAGATCGGGCAGGCGATCACGATGCGGCCGGGCGCTGATGTGACCATCATCGCCTGCGGCGTGATGGTCGGGCATGCGCTCGCGGCCGCCGAAGCGCTCCTCAAGGAGGAGATCGACGCGCGCGTCATCAACCTGCACACGATCAAGCCGATCGATCGCGAGGCCATCATCGCCGCCGCCAAAGACACCGGGGCGCTGGTCACGGCCGAGGAACACTCCGTGATTGGGGGCCTGGGCAGCGCGGTGGCTGAAGTGGTGGTGCAAACCCATCCGGTGCCGATGCGCTTCGTCGGTGTCAATGACCGCTTCGGCACCTCAGGCGACCCCGCCGTCCTCCTCAAAGCCTTCCATCTCATGCCCGAGGACATCGCCCGCGCCGCCCACGACGTCCTCCGCCTTAAACAGCAAGCGCTCTAGGTTCCCCGAACATTGTACATTGAATTGACAATTGAATAGGCTTATGATATGCTTGTTTCAGTGAGGAGGAGTGAAGATGAGACGCATCAAGGAAGACACAACTCTCGTGGGAGTGTCCGAGTTCCGAACGCATGCCGAAGAGATCGTCAAGACAGCCCAGCGAGAACCGGTCATCGTGGAAAAGCGCCACAAGCCGATGGCGGTCTTATTGCCTATCGAGCAGTACGAACGCACAGAAGGGCTGTTGGATTTGGTTGAGGACACCATCTTGGGACTTTTGGCCAAGGAGCGCGTTCGGCGTGCCCGCCCGAAGGATTATATTTCGCTCGAAGAGCTTGAACGACGCGTCGGTCTGCGCCATTCGTGACGAATGTGGCAGGTCGAGATTCATCGCCTCGTTGTCGACGAGGATTTCGCGCGACTTGACGTTGCGGCTCGTCAGCAGATCGCCAAAGCCATTCGGGCGAAATTAACGACGAGTCCCACGACATTCGGCAAGCCGTTGGCCGGACCGCTCAAGGGCTATTGGCGGCTTCGGGTGGGCGCCTACCGCGTCATTTACCACATCGAGCGCGATCGCTTGCTTGTGCTCGTCATCAACGCCGGCATGCGTCGCGATGAAGAAGTGTATATTGAAGCGCTCGCCCGCTTACGCAAGCTTGGCTTTCTCTAACACGCGCGGCCGCAGGCCCACCTGCACCCATATGGATGAGCATGCCCGAAGACATCGCCCGCGCCGCCCGCGACGTCCTGCGCCTTTAAGCAACAAGCCATCTAGCGTCCACCGTGTAGGGGAGATTGAGCAGCATCGATACGTATACGGCGAATATGGTATAATACTCAGTAAGACAAAGTAAGCATTTATCAGTGGAGACGAGATGCGAGTGACGAGGACGTGGACGATTTCGCTGCCGCCTCAGATGAGTACGCTGGCAGCAGCGCTGGCCCGAGTGGAGCATCGCACCAAAAGCGAGCTGATTCGTGAAGCGTTGCGGCTCTATGTGGCGCAACGGGGCCAGCCGCTCTCGCTTGGTGCTGCCGAGCGGCTCACGCGGGTTGGTGAACTTGCCGACGCGTACCGACATCGCACCGCCACGCGCCAGCCTACCGAGGCTGAGCTCCGCAAGCAGTTTAAACCGATTCGCCTGCTGCATGATCGGCTGCGGCGTCGCCTCGGATGATCCCACTTATGAAAACGCTCTGCAACACCCAAACTCCGACCCATGCGATCGGTCGTGAACGCCCTGAGGCGTTGCGACCGTTCCCTGACTCCCATC
>JACQWM010000024.1 GCA_016209275.1 Candidatus Omnitrophota bacterium | reverse complement strand
GCTCGCTCAGTGCTCGCTCCGGGCGCTCGCCTTGCAGCGAAGCGGCCACCAACTCCGCGCCCGGCTGGGGCGCGATCGAACAGGTGGCCGCAGCTTGACAGCATTCGCTGCCGGCTCGCTGAGCTCGCACATCCGCTCGCTGGGCTGGCCGGGGGCTCGAGAATCGCGAGACGAGTTAAATAGCTAATGGCCAGATTTGTTGCTGACTTTCATATTCACTCCAGGTACAGCCGGGCGTGCTCAAAAGATTTGAGCGTGCCTGAGCTGGCGAAGTGGGCGAAGATCAAGGGCATCGGCGTCTTAGGCACCGGAGATTTTACCCACCCGCAGTGGCTGGAGGAGCTGAAAGACGGGCTGCGCGAAACCGGCCGAGGGCTCTACGAGCATGGCGCGACACAGTTTCTGCTGTCAGCCGAGGTCAATACGCTCTTTTACAAGGCGGGCAAGGCGCACCAGATTCATCACGTGATCCTCGCCCCCAGCATCGCGTCGGTTGAGCGCATCAATCAGGAGCTGGAAGCGTTCGGCAGCCTGAGCATCGACGGACGGCCAACGCTGCGGATGGAGGCGTGGCGATTGGTTGAGGTGGTGCTGGGCATTGAGCCGCGCTGCCTGATCGTGCCGGCGCATGCGTGGACCCCGTGGTTTTCGATCTTTGGCTCCACCTCAGGGTTCGACACGGTCGAAGAGTGCTTTGAGCATCAGGCCGAAAACATCTTTGCGCTGGAGACCGGGCTCTCATCTGATCCGGCGATGAATTGGCGGCTCTCGACGCTGGATCGCTACACGCTGCTGTCGAATTCTGATTCGCATTCGGCCCGACGCATCGGTCGCGAGGCCAACGTGTTTGATTGCGAGCTGACGTATGATGCGATCATTGGCGCGATCAAGGCCAAGAACCCCAAGCAGTTTCTCTCGACACTTGAATTCTTCCCAGAAGAGGGCAAGTACCATTTTGATGGGCACCGGGTATGCAAGATTCGGTGGGCCCCGGCTGAGTCCAGGCGGCACGGGCTGCGCTGCACCGTCTGCGGCAAGAAAATCATCGTCGGCGTGATGCACCGGGTGGATGATTTGGCGGACCGGCCGGAAGGGGCCAGGCCGGCCAACGCGATTCCATTTCGAAATATCGTGCCGCTGGATGAAATTATTGCCGAAGCCCTCGAAGTGGGTGTCGGTACCCAGGCGGTGGATCGGGAATACCAGAAGATCATTTATACATGCGGCACCGAGCTGCGCGCGGTCCTCGAAGCGCCTGAAGAAGAGCTGCGCAAGGCGACCACGCCGAAGATCGCCGACGGCATTCTGCGCATGCGCGCCGGCGACATCACCGTGGAGCCAGGCTTCGACGGCGAGTACGGCAAAGTGCGGATCTTTGGTGGGGAAGAGGCGCCGGTGCAGCCCGCGAGCGAGCAACAGTTAACACTCTTCTAACAAGGCGATATCAGATATCGTGCGGTTGCACGATATCTGATATCTTGACGCGATGCCGAAGCGGACGGATATCAAAAAAATCCTGATCATCGGCTCAGGGCCGATTGTGATTTCGCAAGCGTGCGAGTTTGATTACTCTGGCACCCAGGCCTGCAAGGCGCTGCGGGAGGAAGGCTACACCGTCGTGCTGATCAACTCGAATCCGGCGACGATCATGACCGATCCGGAGATGGCCGACCGCACGTACATTGAGCCGATTACCGCGGACATGATCGAAAAAATCATCGACGCGGAGCGGCCAGAGGCCCTCCTGCCAACCTTGGGGGGCCAAACCGCGCTGAATGTGACGGTGCAACTGGCCGAACGCGGCACGTTGGAGAAATTCCACGTGGAATTGATCGGGGCTTCGATTGAGGCCATCAAGCGCGCCGAGGATCGGGGGCTCTTCAAGAAAACGATCGAGGCTGTCGGCTTGGAAATCCCGCGCGCCGGCTACGCGCATACGCTCGAAGAAGCCCGCGCCATTTTGGACACTATCGGATTTCCCTGTGTGATTCGTCCCAGCTTCACCTTGGGCGGCACCGGCGGCGGAGTGGCCTACAACACCCAGGAATTTGAGCGGATCATCAAGCTCGGGCTTGAGCTGTCGATGATCCACGAAGTCTCCGTGGAAGAGTCGGTGCTGGGATGGAAGGAATTTGAACTCGAAGTCATGCGGGATCGCGCCGATAACGTCGTCATCGTCTGTTCGATCGAGAACTTCGACCCGATGGGCGTGCATACCGGCGATTCGATCACCGTGGCCCCGGCGCAAACGCTGACCGACCGCGAATACCAACAGATGCGCGATGCGGCCATCTCGGTGATCCGCGCCATCGGGGTCGAGACCGGCGGCTCCAACATCCAATTTGCCGTGCACCCCGAATCCGGCCGACTGCTCGTGATCGAGATGAATCCGCGCGTCTCGCGCTCTTCCGCCCTCGCCTCGAAAGCCACCGGATTTCCGATTGCGAAAATCGCCGCGAAGCTCGCCGTCGGCTACACGCTGGATGAGCTCGCCAATGACATCACCAAGCAAACCCCGGCCTGTTTTGAGCCGACGATCGACTATGTCGTGATCAAGGTGCCGCGGTTCGCGTTTGAAAAATTCCCTGGCGCCGATCCTGCGCTGACGATTCAAATGAAGTCGGTCGGGGAAACTATGGCGATCGGCCGGACGTTTACCGAGGCCCTGCAGAAGGCCCTGCGGGGCTTGGAAATCCGCAAGGATGGTTGGGAAACGTTTGGTCAGCCATCCGCCGATGTGCTGCGCCAGAAACTGGCGGTGGCCTCGGCGGAGCGGATCTTCTTGCTGAAGGATGCGCTGCTGGCCGGGCTGTCCATTGAGGAGATCTTCCAGCTTACGAAGATCGACCGATGGTTTTTGCGGCAGCTCTCGCATCTCCTCGAAGAGGAGGAAGTGCTCAAGGGGGCTGCGGCCCAGATGCAGGCATGCAAGGAGGCCACGGCGAACAGCGCTGTCGCCGCAAGCGGCGCCGAATGGCTGCGGCGGGCCAAGCAGCGCGGCTTCAGCGATCGCCAGCTCGCGAAACTCTGGACGCTTGATGAGGCGACCATCAGGGCGTGGCGGGCGGCGTGGAACATCCAGCCGACCTATTATCTCGTCGACACCTGCGCCGCAGAGTTTGAGGCGAAGACGCCGTATTATTACTCCACGTATGAACAGCCGGTGCTGCAACTCGGGGAGCGCAGCACACAGCACACAGCACACAGCACACAGAAAAAGCGGAAGGTGATGGTTTTGGGTGGGGGTCCGAATCGGATTGGGCAGGGCATCGAGTTTGATTACTGCTGCGTGCACGCGGCGTTTGCGCTGCGGGAGCTGGGGATTGAAGTGATCATGGTCAACTCGAATCCTGAAACCGTCTCGACGGACTACGACACGTCGGATAAATTGTATTTTGAGCCGGTGACCTTGGAAGACGTCCTGAATATCGTGCGCCGCGAACAGCCGGAAGGCGTCATCGTCCAATTCGGCGGCCAAACGCCGCTGAATCTCACCCTCGAACTGGCGGGTGCCGGCGTGCCCATCCTCGGCACCGCGCCCCAGACCATCGACATCGCCGAGGATCGGGAGAAATTCAAGCGGCTGCTCGATGAGCTCGGCGTGCGGCAGCCGCCGAGCGGCACTGCGCTCACCCTCGAAGAGGCCAAGCTCACTGCGCATGCGATTGGGTATCCGTGCCTGGTGCGCCCCTCCTACGTGCTGGGGGGGCGCGCCATGGAAATCGTGTACGACGATGATCAGCTGAAGACCTTTGCGCAGAAAGCGTTTGACGTCTCGCCAGGATTGCCGGTGTTGATCGATAAGTTCTTGGAAGACGCGCTGGAGGTTGATGTGGATGTGGTGGGCGATGGGGAACGCTGCGTCATCGGGGGGGTTTTGGAGCATATCGAGGAGGCGGGCATCCACTCCGGGGATTCAGCGATGGTGCTGCCCCCCCACACGCTGCACGACGACACCCTGGCCGAGATCCGCCAGGCGGCGCAGAAGCTGGCGAAGGCCCTGAAGGTCGTCGGGCTGATGAACGTGCAATTCGCCGTCAAGGACGATCTCGTGTACATCTTGGAAGTCAACCCGCGCGCCTCGCGGACCGTGCCGTTTATCTCCAAAGCGGTCGGGCTGCCGCTGGCCAAGATCGCCACGCGCGCGATGGTCGGGATCAGCCTCGCCGCCCAAGGGGTGACGGAGGAAATCACGCCGTCGTTTACCGCGGTGAAAGAATCCGTCTTTCCGTTCTCGCGGTTTGCCGGTGTCGACATCATCCTCGGGCCCGAGATGCGCTCCACCGGAGAGGTCATGGGCATTGACGAGGATTTCGGCCGGGCATTTCTCAAATCCCAGATTGCGGCCGGGCAGCTGCTGCCGAAAACCGGCACCGTGTTCATCAGCGTGAAGAACCGCGACAAGCGGTCGGTCGCCTTGATCGCCCAGCGGCTCGAGGAGATGGGCTTTCAGCTGATCGCCACGCGCGGGACGATGAAAGCCCTGCAGCGCTACGGGCTGCATGCCACGCTCGTCAATAAGATCCATGAGGGGCGGCCCAACATCCTCGATGCGCTCAAGAGCGGCCGCATCCAGCTCGTGATTAACACGCCATCGGGCCGCCTGCCGCGGGCGGATGAAGTGCAGATCCGCTCGGCGGCCGCCATGCTCGGCATCCCGTGCATCACGACGATTTCCGGAGCTCAAGCCTCGGTCAACGGCATTGCGGTGCTCATCAAGCATCAGTTGGCGGTCACCCCGATTCAACGGTACCACGAACTGCTCAAGGGCTAATGGTCGAGACGGAACGGCGAGGAGGCGCGCGCGCACCTCGCGCGTTTCTCGTACGGCACCGCGCCCCGGATGCGGGAGGCGGCTCCTGGCTGGTCTCGCCGCTGCGGGATCTGAGTGTCGGGGGTGCGCGGTTCATGACGGAGTCGCTGCTGCTGAAGGCCGGCGATCCGCTGGAGCTGCAGCTGGTCCTTCCGACCGTGGCACACCCGCTGCGCCTTCCCGCGAAAGTGGTGTGGGCGCGGGCGGGCCGCATCGCATCGATTATGGAGCTCGGCGTGGCGTTTGAGTTTCCCGATGAGGCCAGCCAGGCCGCGGTTGCGCGCGCCACGGGGGTGTTTCAGCAGCGCGGGCGCTGAGGGATAAGGATGACGGCCGAAGCGAGAAAATTTGAGCGGGCCCCGATTCCGCTGGATGCCCAGTACCGCCGGCTCAGCGAGATAGGTCCCTGGCAGCCCACCCGCGTCATCGATGTCAGCGCGATGGGGATGCGATGTCAGGTGCAGGAGCAAGTGGAAGTCGAGGAGACGATCCAACTGAAGCTCCAGTTGCCGACCACGCAGGAGTCGTTGGAAGTCTCTGGCGTGGTTCGGCGGCAACAGACCGAGGGTGGCGCGATGACGATCGGAGTTGAATTCATCGACTTGACCCCTGGGCAGCAGGCGGCCATCGATGCGATGGTCCAATTTCTCGGCAAGCGTTATCCGCCGACCTCCTTTACGCCGTAGCGCCATTACCCCGCATGCCGATTCCTCCCCTTCGCGTGACCATCGGAACCCTGGTGCTGCCCAACCCGGTGCTGGCGGCGGCCGGCACGTTCGGCTATGGGGTAGAATTTGCCCGCGCGGCGCAGCTCGCACGACTCGGCGGACTGATCACGAAGACCCTCACGCGCCTGCCGCGCGAGGGCCATCCGCCGCCGCGCCTGGTCGAAACCCCCTCCGGCATGCTGAACGCGGTGGGACTGCAGAACATCGGGCTGGCCGCGTTCCTCGAGGAGAAACTCCCGCCGCTGCGCGCCATCGACGTGCCGCTGATTGTTAGCATCCTCGGCGAGTCGCCCGAGGAGGCCGCCGAATTGACGCGCCAGCTCGATCGCGCAGACGGGGTCGACGCCATCGAACTGAATCTGTCGTGTCCCAATGTTCACCATCGGCACACAGCACACAGCACACAGCACACAGAGGACCGCCAGTGGGTGGCGATGGTGGCGCAGGACGCGCAATTGTCGGCGCAATTCGTTCACGCCGCTCGCCAGGCCACGAAGAAACCGATCATCGCCAAACTCAGCCCTGATGTGACGGATCTGCGGCCCATCGCCCAGGCCGCCGAAGCCGCCGGCGCGGATGCGCTGACCCTCAGCAACACGTACGTCGGCATGAGCCTTGATCCGGCAACACGGCGCTCCCGCCTGAGCACCCTGACGGGCGGGTTGAGCGGGCCGGCGATTCGCCCCCTGAGCCTGTATCGCGTGTGGTATACTGCGGCTTCCATCCGCGTGCCGATCATCGGCTTGGGTGGGATTGCGCGCGCCGAAGACGCCATCGAGTATCTTCTCGCCGGAGCTTCGGCCGTCGCCGTCGGGACCGCCAATTTCGCCAATCCGCGCGCCGCCATCGGCGTGGTGCGCGGCATCGAACACTATATGCATCGGCATCGGTTGAATTCGCTGAAAGAGCTTCGCGGCACCCATATCCCAAAGGCGACCGAGGACGCATGACGCACGACCCACGACCGAACGCCATGCGTCGTCATGTGTCGTGGGTCGCCGTGCTGTGATGTCTGAAAAGCTGATTATCGCCCTCGATGTCACGACGCTGCGGGAAGCGCTCGCGCTGGCACGGCAGTTGCGCGGCGTGATCACGACCGTCAAAGTGGGGAGCGCGCTGTTTACGGCTGAAGGGCCGCAAGCCATCGTCCGGTTGCGCCGGCTGGGATTTGAGGTGATGCTGGACCTGAAATTTTTTGATATTCCCTCGACGGTCGAGCTCAGTTGCCGGGCCGCGGTGCGCCACCGGGCGCGCCTGATCACGATCCACGCCAGCGGCGATCCCGCGATGTTGAGCGCGGCGGTGCGCGGCATCCATGCGGAGGCCCGCCGACGGCGGATCGCGCGGCCACAGCTCTTGGGTGTTACGGTGCTCACCAGTGTTCGCCGCAGCACGTCTTCCTCGATCAAACGGCGCGTCATGCGCCTCGCCGCGACCGCGGTCGCGGCGGGCTGCGATGGGGTCGTCGCGTCAGCCCAGGAGGCCGCGTTGTTGCGCGCCCGATTCGGCCGACGGTTGAAAATCGCCTGTCCGGGCATCCGTCCACGCTCAGCGTCACGCGGCGATCAGCAGCGGGTCATGTCGCCGTCGGAGGCCTTAGCCGCCGGAGCCGATTGGCTCATTGTCGGCCGGCCGATCACCGGCGCGGCGAATCCGCGGCGCGCTGCGGTGCAGCTACTGCAAGCCATGGAGGAGAACGCATGTTAACGCGCGACCAACTCTTAGAGATGTTCCGCCGGAGCAATGCCCTTCAGCGAGGGCATTTCGAGCTCTCTTCCGGGCTGCATAGCGGGCACTATTTCCAGTGCGCCCAAGTGCTGCAGTTTCCGAAACAGGCGACGGCGATTTGCCACGAGTTAGCCCGGCGGTTTACACCCGCCAAGCCGACCGTCGTCATCGGCCCGGCCGTCGGAGGGCTCATCGTCGCATTTGAAACGGCCCGCGTGCTGGGCGTGCGCGCGATGTACGCGGAGCGCGTGGATGCCGAAATGCAGCTGCGCCGAGGATTCACCGTCTCCAAGAAAGACCGCGTGCTCATCGTGGAAGACGCCATGACGACCGGCGAATCAGGGCGAAAAGTTGCCGATCTCGTCTCCGGCTTCGGGGCGAAAGTGGTGGGCATCGGCACGGTCGTCGATCGCTCCGGCGGCAAGGTCAGGTTTCCCGGCCGCAAGTTCATTCGGCTGCTGTCGCTGGCGTTTGAAACGTTTCCGCCGCACGACTGCCCCTTATGCAGCGAGCAAATTCCGGTGAGCCGCCCCGGTCGTGTCATCACCAAGGCCGTGGTATAATCCCACCGCCTGCTGGAATACCACGCTTCTATGATGCTTTGCGGATTGCTGAGCGTTGTCATTATCATCAGCGCGTTATGGGTGGTGACGCTGCGCAACCTGTTCCGCGCCGCCCTCAGCCTCGGGCTCGTCCTGCTGGGCGTGGCCGGGCTCTTCATTCTGCTTGAGGCGGAATTCCTCGCGTTCGTCCAAATCCTCGTCTACGTTGGGGCGATTCTAACCCTCGTGGTGTTCGCCATCATGCTGACGGCGAAGCGGCAGCTGGCGGCGAACGCCCCAGCGAGCCGCCAGCAAGGGCCGGCGGCCGTCGCCGCCGTCGGATGCTTTGCCGCGTTGTGCAGCGCGACCGCCCCCTTGGCCGCGGCCCGTTCCTCAGCGGACGCCGCATCGCTCTCCTCGCTGGGCCAGGGATTGATGACGACGCTCGTCCTGCCGTTTGAGATCGTCTCCCTGGTGCTTGTGGCCGCGATGGTGGGCGCGATCGCCGTCGCGGCTCCGCGGAACGCAGTGTTTCGAGACCGCGAGCCATGAGCGGCCTGCTGATCCTCAGCCACGCGCTCTTCTGCATCGGCTTGTATGGGATGCTCACGCGCCGGCACGCCGTCGGCTTGCTGCTGGCGGTGGAGCTGATCCTCAACGCCGCCGCGCTGAATTTCGTCCTCTTCGGGCGGCTCTACGGGGAGGCGCAGGGGCAGGCGTTCGCCTTGTTTATCATCGCGCTGGCGGCCTGCGAAGCCGTCGTGGGGCTGGCGATTATCCTGAATGTGTCGCGCACCGCCAAGACCGTTCTCGCGGATCAAGTGGAGCTGCTCAAGGGATGATCGCGTGGATTCCGGGCCTTCCGTTGCTGGCATTTGCCGTCAATATTCTCATTGGGCGGCGGATCGGCCGGCTCAGCGCCTGGGGGGCGGTGGCGGCTCTTTTCGGCGCCTTGGCGTTGACGTGCCACATCGCCCCCAGCGTCTGGCATGGCGAGGCGCTGCGCGTGAGCTGGCCCTGGCTGCCTGGCGGGCCGGCCGGCTTCTGGCAGATGGGCCTGGCCGTCGACGGCTTGAGCCTGCTCATGCTGATCGTCGTCACCTCGATTGCGCCGATGATCGCGGTGTATTCCATAGGCTACATGCGCCATGACCCGCGCTTCTCCCGCTACTTCGCCTACTTTTCGCTGTTCTGCGCCTCCATGCTGATTCTGGTGATGGCCGATCACTTTGTGCTGCTGTACGCCGGCTGGGAACTCGTCGGACTCTGCTCGTACCTCTTGATCAGCTTCTGGTTCGAGAAGCCGGCGGCCGCCGCGGCGGGACGCAAGGCCTTTATCACGACGCGCATCGGCGACACCGGGCTGTTGCTTGGCGTGCTGTGGCTGGCCTGGACTTGGGGCAGCCTGCAGTTTGGCACGCTCGCTGAGGCTGCGACGAAGCTTCCTCCGCACACGTTGACCGCGATGAGCCTCCTCATCTTCTTGGGCGCGGTCGGTAAATCGGCGCAGGTTCCGCTGCACGTCTGGCTGCCGGATGCCATGGAAGGCCCCACCCCGGTCTCGGCGCTGATTCACGCGGCCACCATGGTGGCGGCCGGCGTCTATCTCGTCGCGCGCACGCTGCCGCTGTTTACGCCGCAGAGCCTGTCGATCGTCCTCGCCATCGGACTGCTGACCCATCTGCTTGCCGGCACCGTCGCCCTGACGCAAACCGACATCAAGCGCATTCTGGCGTACTCCACGCTGAGCCAACTTGGATTGATGATGACCGCCCTCGGCTTAGGCGCGGCTGCCGTCGCCATGTTCCATTTGATGACCCATGCGTATTTCAAAGCGCTGCTGTTTCTGGCGGCCGGCAGCGTCATCCATGCGGCGCATACGCAAGAATTAGGCGAGCTCGGCGGGCTGCGGCGCGCCATGCCGATCACGGCTGCGGTTTTTTTCATCGGCGCGCTTTCCATGAGCGGGGTGTTTCCCTTCAGCGGCTTCTGGAGCAAAGACGCCGTCTTGCTTGAAGCTCGGCACGCGCATCCATGGCTGATGTGGGTGTTGATCGCCAGCGCCGTGATGACGACAGGCTACGTCTTCCGACTGTACCTCCGCTGTTTCGAAGGCACCATCGCGCATCACGGCAATCACACGGCTCATGAATCGCCGGGCCTCATGATCATCCCGCTCCTGGTCCTGGCTTGCGGCGCGCTGGGCGCTGGGCTGACCGGTTCGGCCTGGTTCCACCCGTTGTTCCACCTGCTGGGCGTTGAAGAAGCGCACGAAGGCATCGATCCCTGGCTCTTCGTCGGCTCCTTCCTCATGGCGGGGGCTGGGATCTGGTTGGCCTGGATCGTCGGCGTGCAGCGGCGCAATCTCCTGCCCGAGGGCCTGCGGCCCATCGGGCACCGGCTCTACGCGTGGGCGTTTCACAAATATTACGTTGATGAACTCTATGACCGGGCGATCATCCAGCCGTTTCTCTCGCTGGCCCAAGGACTCGCCACGTTCGATCAGCGCGTCATTGACGGCGCGGTCAACGGGGCCGGCCGGCTTGGCGATCGGATCAGCCGGTGGAAGGATGCGTGTGATCGGTTGGTGGTGGATCGGATCGTCAATGGAACGGCCTCAACGATCCGCGCGGCCGGCGTGGCCCTGCGGGCGCTGCAAACCGGCATCATTCAGCACTATCTGTTTGTGGTGGTGGTGGCTGTTGCCGCGCTGTCCTTTGTCTTGCGCCGATAACGAGAGAGGTGGGCTCGATGCTGCTGACGTGGTTGCTGCTGTGCCCGTTGATCGGGATGCTCATCATCCTGTGCCTGCCGAAGTCGTGGGTGTGGGCCATCCGCTGCGTGGCCCTGGTGGCGACAGGATGCGCGCTGCTGCTCGGCGTCATCATGCTGCGGGACTTTCAGCCGAGCGCCATCGGCATTCAATTCCGCGAGCACGCGAGCTGGATTCCGCAGATCAACGCGTTCTACCACGTCGGCATCGACGGCCTCAGCGTGTGGATGGTGTTGCTGACGGCGCTGCTCGGGTTTCTGGCGTGCATGGCCTCATCGTCCATCGCCGAGCGCCACAAAGAATATTTCGCCCTGTATCTGCTGCTCGAAGTCGGCATGCTCGGCACCTTCGTGGCCCTGGATCTCTTTCTCTTTTACGTCTTTTGGGAAATCGTGCTCGTCCCGATGTATTTCTTGATCGGCATCTGGGGCGGCGGTCGGCGGGAGTACTCGGCGTTTAAGTTTTTCGTGTATACGCTGGCGGGCAGCCTCTTCATGCTGCTGGCGATTTTGGCCCTGTACCTGCGCGCCGGCACCTTTGACATGCTGCAGCTGGCCCAGCTGGGCCACACCTTCGATGCGAACTTTGGGCGGCTGGTCTTTCTCGGCCTCTTTCTGGGGTTTGCGATCAAGGTGCCGGTGTTTCCGTTCCACACCTGGCTGCCGGACGCGCACGTGGATGCGCCGACACCCGGCAGCGTCTTGCTGGCCGGGGTGCTGCTGAAAATGGGCGGCTATGGATTTTTCCGGATCAGCTATCCGATCTGCCCTGAGGCCGCGCGCTATTTTGCGTGGGCGATGGCGGGGCTTGGCATGATCAACATCGTCTATGGCGCCTTTGTCGCGATGGCGCAGACGGACTTCAAGCGATTAGTCGCGTACTCCTCGGTGTCGCACATGGGCTTCGTGCTGCTCGGCTTGGCGAGCTTGACCCCGGCGGGGTTCAACGGCGCGATGCTGCAGATGTTCAGTCATGGGCTCTTGACCGGCGGCATGTTCTTGCTCGTCGGCGTGCTGTATGAGCGCACCCATACGCGCGATCTGTCCGCCTTCGGCGGCCTCGGCGCCAGGGTGCCGGTGTATGCGGGGTTTTTGATCTTTTTCTCGCTGGGCTCGCTCGGGTTGCCGGGCTTAAGCGGATTTGTGGCGGAGTTTCTGTCGATGCTAGGAGCCTTTAACGTTTGGCGCTGGCCCACCGTGGTCTCATCGATCGGGATTGTCGTGGCCGCGGCGTATATGCTCAAGGTCATTCGGCAGATTTTGCTCGGGCCGCTGAATGAGCGGTGGAAGGCGCTGACCGACATGACCTGGTGGGAGCGGCTGACCCTGATTCCGCTACTGGTCGTGGTGCTCGCCGTTGGGGTGTATCCGATGTTTGTCCTGCGCCTTCAGGACGCCACCATCCAACAACTGTTGCGTCACATCGACCGCTAGAGCGGTGATTAAGTGATTAGGTGATTAGGTGAGTGAGTGAGATGGGGACGGTATTGCTCAATAGCCTCAATGCGTGGTGGCCGGAGACCATGCTGGGCGCTGGCGCGCTGGTGGTCATGCTGCTGGGTGCGGCGAAGGCCACACGCTTCCTGGTGATGGTCGCGGCGTGGGCCGCGATCCTGGCGGCGGCATGTGCGTTATGGCTTGCCCCGGTGCCGCCGCCCGCCGGGATGTTTTACGGCCTCATCGTCTGCGACCCGTTCAGCCTGACGTTCCGCTGGATCGCGCTGGGCACGATCGCCATCGTGCTGCTGCTGGTGATGGCCTCGCGCGAGACGGAACCGTCGGTGCAGGGCGAGTACGTCGGGCTGCTGCTGCTCATCGGGCTCGGCGTAATACTCATGGCCGAGGCGAATCATCTGCTCATGGCGTATCTGGCGATGGAGCTGGTGAGCCTCAGCTCGTATGTCCTCGTCGGGCTGCTGCAGGAGCCGCGTTCGGCCGAGGCGTCGCTGAAATATCTGCTCTTCGGGGCCCTCTCCTCCGGCATGATGCTCTTTGGCATGTCGCTGCTCTACGGCGCGACCGGCCAGCTGGGATTCCCCGAGCTGCAGCGCGCCGCCGGAGGGACGGCGTTCGCCGCGCAGGGTGCGGTGCTCATCGCCGCCGCCCTCCTGCTCGCCGGCCTGGCCTTTAAAATTTCGATGGTGCCGTTTCACATGTGGACGCCGGATGCGTATGAAGGCGCTCCGGTGCCGGTGGCCGCGCTCCTCTCCGTCGGGCCGAAAGCCGCCGGACTCGCCTTGCTGGTGCGCGTGGTGCAGGTCCTCGGTCCGGTCTGGGGAAACCTTCGGCCGCTGCTGATCGTCTTGACCATCGTGACGATGACGCTGGGGAATCTGGCGGCGCTGACGCAAACCAACGTGAAGCGGCTGCTCGCCTACTCGACGATCGGCCAAGTCGGGTATCTGCTGATCGGGTTCGTCGTCAACTCTTCCATGGGCATCGATGGGCTGCTGTTTTATTTGGTGGCCTATCTGTTCATGAATTTAGGCGCGTTTGCCTGCGTGGTCGCGGTGGAGAATGCGACCCGCAGCGAATCGATCGAGGCGTTTCGAGGCCTTGGGCAGCGATCCCCTGGCCTCGCCCTGGTCTGCGCGCTCTTTCTCCTCTCGCTGGCCGGCATTCCGCCGCTCGCCGGGTTCTTCGGGAAGTTTCTCCTGTTTGGGTCGGCCATCCAAACCCATCACTGGTGGTTGGCGATGGCGGGGATTCTCAATAGCGCGGTGGCACTCTACTATTACGTCAACATCATCCGGCTGATGTACTTTGTCGCCCCGACCACGGCAGCGCCGGTCACGGCGGCAGCGCCTCTGCGCATGGCGGTCGCGTGCTGCGCCTTCGTCACACTCCTCTTCGGTCTTTTGCCCGGACCCCTCCTGGCCCTGCTGCATGCCACGACGGGCATCCATCTGCTATAATGAAAGACTCGAAACCATCCGTGCTGGCTCAGCAAATCGGATTATTGACCGCGATCCCCTTCGTGTTGCTCATTGGTCCGGCCCTTGGGTACGCTGTCGGATCGCTGATGGACGGGTGGTGGCGCAGCAGCCCATGGGGGATGGGCGGAGGTCTTGTGCTGGGATTCGCCGCCAGCGCTCGAACGACGATGCAGCTGATTCGCCGAGCGCGAAATCTTGGGACCAACTAATCGCGTCATGCCGCACACCCTGTGGATGATGCTCGGCGCGCTCCTGGGCGGGGCCTGGAACGCCGCAAGCCTCTGGTGCTTGGTGCAGATGCTTGCCGCATGGCTCGGGCCGCAGCCGTCCCGACGCCGGGTGGTCTGGTGGCTGCTCGTCAAGTTCCCAGCGCTCTATCTGCTCGCCGGCGTGCTGTTGGCGAGCGGGACCGTCTCGCTCCTCGGCTTTTGTATGGGATTTACCCTCGTCCTCATCGCTGGCATCGCCTGGTTTGCGCTGCGCGCCTCGCGCATGAGCCTGGTGCGTTCCGATGGCCGCTGAGCACGCCATCCACGCCGCGCGCGAGGCCATCTCGGCCGCGCATGGATCCTCCAGCATTCCGGAGCTTCCCAACCTCATCACGGCCCTGAGCCATTGGCAGCATCACCCCGCCATCGCGTGGCTGCATCGCTGGGAGAACGTCGTCTTTTCGCTGCTCGTCTCATCGGTGATTTGTCTCATCGCCTGGTGCTTCGCGCGCAAGCCCACCCTCCTGCCGCGCCGCGGGCAAAATATCCTTGAGCTCTTGGCGGACGGCATCGACCAGTTCATCCAGCGCGTGCTCGGCCCCGACGGCCGACGGCATACGCCGTTTATCGGCACCCTGTTCCTCTTTATTTGGATCACCAACCTCTCCGGCTTGCTTCCCGGCATGAAATCCTCGACGGCGAATTTGAGTTTGCCGATTGCGCTCGCACTCGCGGTCTTCGGCTATGTGCAGTGGACGCGCATCCGCGATGTCGGGCTGCTGGCGTATCTGGACCACATGGCCGGATCCCCGCGCATCCCGAAGACGGCGGCGTGGCTGATGCCGATCATGCTGGTCATCACGGCCGCGGTGGCGGTGATTCTCCTCGTGCTCGAAGCGCTCGGCGAGTTCATCAAGCCGGCGAGCCTCTGTTTGCGTTTGACCTTCAATATTTTTGCCGAAGATGTGCTCTTAGCCGTCCTCGTCGGGCTTGGGCTGGCCGCAGGGATTGCGCTGCATTTGCCCATCGGGCTGCCGGTGCAGCTCTTCGCGGTTCCCCTGGTGCTGATTTTCAGCACGGTGCAGGCGCTGGTGTTCAGCCTGCTGGCGACGGTGTACCTCTCGCTGGTGACACCGCATCACGGAGAACACCACTCACACGTCCCAGAAGCGTAAGGAGGAGTCATGCCAACCGAGTATCGGGCAGTGCTGGCGTTAACGGTTCCCTTGGCGTTGGGGTTAGCGGCGGTGGCCTCGGCGTTCGGGCTCGGCCGCGCGGTGTCGGCGGCGTTGGATGCGATTGCGCGCCAGCCGGAAGCGGCCGGGCAGATTCAGACGGCCATGATCATCGGCTGCGCGCTGATTGAAGCGCTGACGATTTACGTGCTCGTCATCGCCTTCGTCCTGCAAGGCAAGATCGGCTAAGCATGCCGGAAGCCCTGCTGCCGGATCTTCAACAGATCCTCTCGCAGCTCATCAGCTTTATCCTGCTGCTGATCATCTTGCGGCGTTTTGCCTGGCGTCCGCTGCTGACGATGCTCGATCGGCGGCGAGCGCACATCGAGGAGAGCTTGCGCCAGGTGGCCCGCAGCAAGGAAGACGTCGCCCGGCTGCAGGCCGACTACGCGCAACGGCTGGCGAAGATCGAGGATGAGGCGCGGCAGAAAATCCAGCAGGCGATTTTGGAAGGCAAGCGCATCTCGCTCGAGATCCAGGAGCAAGCGCGCGAACAGGCGGCCTCCGCCATGACGAAATCCAAGGAGGCCATCGAGCTTGAAGTCGCCAAGGCCAAAGTCCAGCTGCGCGACCATGTCGCCCGCTTGACGATGGACGCCGTCGAGAAAATCCTTCGGCAAAAGGTGGATCCCAAGACCGACCGCCAGCTCGTCGATGCCGTTTTGGATGATTTGGAGCGGGAAGGCTCACACACCTAAGGAATGGCTTTTGACCCGATTGCCGCGCGCTACGCCGAAGCGGTCTTTGCCACCGCCACGGCCGACGGGCTTGTCGATGAGGCGCTGGAACAGCTCACCGCCATCGGCAATCTCATCCAGCAGGAGGCAGGACTCCGCCAGCTCTTGCGCAATCCGGATGTCGATCCCCAGGAGAAGACGGCGGTGCTGCAGCGGCTGCTGGGGGGCGGGTGGTCAGCGCTGATGAATGCCGCGGTCCAGATGATCATCAGCATGGGCCGTGCTGCATATCTGCCGGAGATCGCCGAAGCCTTCGGCGTCTTGGTCGACGGCGCGCGCCGCCGCCTGCGGGTCGTGGTGCGCGCAGCCCATCCGGTGTCGGAGGAAGCCTTGGCTCGCTTGAGAGCGACGCTCGAGCGCCGCGAGCGGAAAACCATCGAACTGCAACCGGAAATCGTCCCCGGACTCATTGGCGGGCTGCAGGTGCAGTTGGGGTATCGCGTCTTTGACGGCTCGATTGCCCGCCAGCTCGTCAACTTGCGAGAACGCCTCACAACCATCCGAGTGAACTAACCGATGGCACGATTACGTCCTGAAGAAGTGTCCTTAGCGCTCAAACAAGAGCTAGAGCGCTATCGCTCGCAGGTGCAGCTCGACTCCGTCGGGCGCGTCATCCAGGTGGGCGATGGCATCGCCCGCATCTATGGGTTGGATGATGCGATGGCCGGCGAGCTGCTGGAATTTCCCGGGCAGACCATCGGGATGGTGTTCAATCTGGAAGAGCATCACGTGGGCGCGGTGATTCTTGGCTCCGACCGGCACATCAAAGACGGCGATGTGGTCAAGCGCACCAATCGCATCGCCTCGGTGCCGGCCGGGCCAGCACTACTCGGGCGCGTCATCGATGCGCTGGGCCGCCCCCTCGATGACAAAGGCCCGATTGTGACCAACACGTTCCGCCCGATTGAGGCGCGGCCGCCGAATGTCATCCAGCGGCAGCCGGTGAAAGAGCCGGTGCAAACCGGTATCAAAGCGATCGATGCGATGATTCCAGTGGGCCGCGGCCAGCGCGAGCTCATCCTCGGTGATCGGCAGATCGGCAAGACCGCGCTGCTGATCGACACGATCCTGAATCAGAAAGGCAAGAACCTCTACTGCGTCTACGTCGCGATCGGCCAGAAACTCTCCAGCGTGGTCGCCGTCGTGGAAACGCTGGAACAAGCCGGGGCGATGGAGTACACCACGGTTGTGGTGGCCTCGGCGGAAGATCCGGCCCCGCTGCAGTATCTGGCCCCCTATGCCGGCTGCGCCATCGGCGAAGAGCTCATGTATGGAGGCAAACACGCGTTGTGCTGCTACGATGATCTCTCAAAACATGCGCAGGCCTATCGGCAGCTGTCGCTGCT
>JACQWM010000023.1 GCA_016209275.1 Candidatus Omnitrophota bacterium | reverse complement strand
GCGGGCGCACCGACGCTTTCCTCGTCGGACAACCCACGTTCTCGTGTACTGGCAGTGTGGGCATCGGTGCCGCCGGGTCATGCCTCCATGATACTAAACTAGGTGGCTGGAACACGACTTTACCCTAAGTTATTCATGGTTGCAGCGGGTATCGAGATAGTCATGACCATCTTAGACGTGTTGCTGGGAGGAATGAAAGCGGCTCAAGAGATCGGGATGCGGGATGGCAGCGTTGGTGTCCCGGCAGCAATAGGCGTTTACGCAGCTAGTAGGCTGTTATGGATAGGGTTCCGCTTTTATGTGGTCTCCTATTTTAGGCGTGTTGAGGTGAGAGCCCAATTCCGTTGAGGCTAGTTGTGCAATCTACGATAGCAAGCCTCAAAAGGGTCCCCCGACAACAAACGATTTACATATTTATTGATGCAAAAGCATATTTATGCTATTATTGATCAGTGGGAGGTGAGCGACGATGTATCGAACAACGCTGGTCTTAGATGATGAGTTGCACCGCCAGTTGAAGCGGACTGCGGTGGATCGCCGCCGTCCGATGCGGGTGCTGGTGGCGGACGCTATTCGGGCCTACTATGGTTTTGGACTAAAACCAAAGCCCAGTCCCACACCAAAGTTCGGCGTGTATCGATTTAAAGTCAAGGGAAACCTTAGTCGAAAGGACATCTACGGCTGGCTGTGACGGTTCTCCTTGACACCAACGTGCTGATTCATGCGGCGAATGCGGCATCGCCGGTCTATGCGTTGGCGCGGCAATTGCGAGACCAGGCGGTCGCTGGAACCCTCCAGGCGTGCCTCTCCCCGCAGAATTTATGGGAGTTCTACGCGGTCGTGACCAACCCGAAGCGCATTCACCCCGCCCTTTCTGCTCAGGAAGCACTCCATGAAGTCTCGTTATATATGCAGGCGCCCCACCTTCGCGTTCTCGTCCCGCAGCCATCAAGCCATCAACGAGCCTTGACGCTGCTTCGACGGCATCCCGTTACCGGAAAAGGCGTATTCGATGTGTATTTGGTGGCCACCATGCTCGATCATGGCGTCAGCACCATCTATACGGAGAATGTTCAGGATTTCCGTCGCTATCCTGAAATTGAAGTCATCAATCCCTTTGCCATCTCTACGAAGCCATCGTCTCGATCCGCTCCATGAACCCTCTCCGCATCTGTTTTAAGTCCGGGGAGCGCACATTCTCGGCAGCGTTCAACGACACCGCCATCGCCCAGGCGATTGGGCGCCAGCTGCCGATGACGTCTACGGTTCAGCGATGGGGCGAGGAAATCTATTTCGACGTGCCGGTGAGGATGAAGAACACGTCGCCGACCCGAGACGTCAAGGTCGGCGATGTCGCCTACTGGCCCGAGGGGCCAAGCCTGTGCATCTTCTTCGGCAAAACGCCGGCCTCGAAAAAGGATGAGCCCCGCCCGACCAGCGACGTCACCATTATCGGCCACACCGACGCTCCAGCCGCACTCCTTCATTCAATAGAGGAAGGGACCTCGTTCACCATCTCGCGTTGACAAGGCCTTCCTCAAGCCGCTATGCTACCCTCGCTCATCGCAGAAGGCTATAACATGATACGACGACCGAACGCTGGGATTTATATTGCAGCGATCCTGATTTTCTTAGAGCCGGTTTTGTTCCTATGGCTATTCTATTCCTCCATGAACACTCGCCCACTATCTCCAATCTGGGTGGGCGTATTGATCGGGTATTTCATTCTCAAAATTTGTGTGGGTATCGGCTTACTCCACTTGAAGCGCTGGGCAGCGATTGCGGGCATGGTACTCACTCTTCCTGCTTTTATTAACGTTAATGGAGCAGCATTTCCGGTTGCAGAGTTTCTATTGATTTGGATTAACTTTAAGCGGTTTCTACCGAACGATCATGACTAGTTCGTCAAATCCGCGTGTTGGCTTCCTCAGTTTAGGCACCATGGGCACGCCGATGGCGATCAATCTGCTCAAGGCCGGGTTTCCGCTGACGGTGTGGAATCGCATGGCCGCCTGTCCCAAGCAAATCCACGTCAAGTTCATCGCCCTGCTCAATCGTGAATACCTGAAAGCTTCTCAGTCCTAAGCTTGGTTCTTCCTCGACCGTCCTTCCTGACAACTTTGTCATCGAAAAGTCATGGCCCCGTCATCTTTCTTAGGTAGGCTTCTGACCAGCAAGCTCTGCTGCGGTATCGAGGGAGGGTTGTGGTGATTGTGGAGCAACACAAGGAGGTGTGCAATGAATCGGGTCCAGGGGTTCGCGTGGTTGTGCGTGGCTGCGCTTGCCGTGCTCGTCGGGAGCTCCGGCGCGTGTTGGGCTCAGCAGCCAAGCGGGGCGGCAGCGCGATCTGAGGGGTTGATCATGTCGGGGACCATTGCCTCGGTGAATGTCGAGCAACGGATCATGCGGTTGAAAACAGGCGTGTTTTCAACCGAGCAGTTTGCCATCGATGCCGATGCCAAGATCACCGATGGTGAACGGTCGCTGCAGCTCGACCACCTCACGCCGGGCGCGAAGGTCACGGTGCGGTATACGGACAAGGAAGGACGGCGCATCGCTGAGGCTATTATCGTGAACGCCTCCAACGCGCCACCGCAACAGCCGGCCGTCCAACCGAGTCCATCATCGGCAGACCGGCCAGACGAGCGCCGGTAAACGCCGCGTTGCGTCGTGAACGATTGCGATCGAGGGTGAGCAGAGGGGTGTCGCACGGCACAGATGCTGTGTGATGCGGAATACCCCCTCTGCTCACCGTCGTTCTTTCAGGCGCGGGGGCTCCAGACTCGCAATCGCCTTGCGTTTACAGGCGGGGAGGATGACAATAAAGGGACATGGGAGAAAGCGCGATGCGCATCCTAGTGGTTGAAGATGATGCTCGGGTGGCCAGTTTCATCCGTCGCGGCCTTCGCGAGGAGCATTACACGGTTGATGTGGGGGCGGATGGGGAGCAAGCCCTCTACCTGGCTCAAACCAACGACTATGATCTCTTGATCCTCGATTTGCTCCTGCCGAAGCGCAGCGGCCTGGACGTGCTTCGCGAGCTTCGCAAAGACGGCGTGACGATTCCCATTCTCGTGCTGACGGCCAAGGATGAGCGGTCGGATAAAGTCGCCGGATTAGATGCGGGGGCGGATGACTATCTCACCAAACCCTTTGGGTTTGATGAGCTCCTCGCGCGAGTCCGCGCGCTCATGCGCCGCCGGGGCGACATGGTGCAGACGATCATGCGTGTCGCTGATGTGGAGATGGATACCCTGCGCCATCGGGTCACCCGAGGCGGAAAAGACATCATGCTGACGAATCGGGAATACGGCCTGTTGGAATATTTTTTGCGCCATCCGGATCGGGTCGTGACGCGCACCATGCTGGCCGAGCATGTGTGGGAGCATGATTTTGATCCGTTGTCGAATGTGATTGATGTGCATGTCGCGCGCCTGCGACGAAAAGTTGACGAGGGGTGTTCTCTGAAGCTGCTGCACACCCTGCGGGGCACCGGCTACATCTTGCGCTCCCCCAAGAAAGGTCGATGATCCCACGCCTGAAACGTTCGATCCGCGTCACCCTCTCGCTGTGGTACATCGGCATCCTCGCGACGACCCTCTGCGCCTTCAGTATCGTGCTCTATACCCGCGTGACCCATAGCCTCTCGAACTATGTCAACGGCGTGTTGGCGTCTCGGACGGACGGCGTGGCCCATGCGCTGTTTGCCTTTTGGAAAGCGGAGGGCGCGCCGCCTGGCAATTGGGTCGTGGCTCCCTCCGGCACCTTATGGGGTGAAGTGAGCCTCGGTCGCTTTTCCGATCTCGTCGACCGCTGGGTGAGAAAGACCCACCATTTGGATACGGTGGGTCTGGTGCGGCTCGTGGATCGGTATGGGAATGTCTTAGCCGCATCAGGCGACTTGACTCCAGCAGCGCTTCCGATTACGCGCACGGCGCTCGCCTCGGTTGAGCAGCCGCATGCCGTGTATGAAACCTTCACCGTTTCTGCGGGGCGCTTCCGCATGGTGACGCACCCAGTTCTTGAGGGCAAGCAATTGCTCTATCTCGTGCAAGCGGCGACCTCGTTGCACCAAACCGATGCGTCGCTGGAGCGGTTGCGGCTCTCGCTGCTGTTGCTGGCTCCCCTCACCCTCCTCGTCGCGGGCAGCGTGGGATGGATCCTGTCGACCAACGCGTTGCGGCCCTTAGAAGTGATTATGGCCCAAGCCCAGCGCATCGGTCCTGCGGAACTGAATAAACGCCTGGAGGTGCCCAACACCGATGACGAATTGGAACGCCTCGCGCTGACCTTTAATACCATGCTCGACCGGTTGGAACGCGCGTTCCAACGGCTGCGTCAATTCAGCGCGGCCGCCTCCCACGAATTGCGCACGCCGTTAACCGTCATGCGAGGCGAGCTGGAGGTCGCGCTGCGCAAGCCGCGCGAGCCAGGCGAATATCAGCAAGCGCTCCGAACGCATTTGCGCACCGTGATGGAAATGAGCGCGATTGTGGAAGAGCTGCTCACGCTTGCAAGAAGCGACACGGTGGAGGGCGCTATCGAATGGCGCGCGCTGACCCTGAATACCGTGGCGCGAAAAGTCGGTGAACAGCTGCGGCCCCTCGCGGAGGCCAAGCAGGTCGCGCTTGATCTGCGCACCGCGGAGTCGGTGTGGGTTCGAGGAGATGCGCGGTTATTAGAGCGGCTCGTCACCAATCTCCTGGACAACGCGATTCGTTACACACCCGCCGAAGGCCGCATCATCCTTCGGTCCGAGCGCCGCAACGGCGATGCGTGTTTGATCGTGCAAGATACCGGCTCCGGGATTCGGCCGGATGAGTTGCCGAGGATTTTTGATTGGTTTTTCAGCCGTCGATCGAAGGATCCCCACGTCCCGACGGTGTCTGCGGGTGTGGGGCTGAGTCTCTGTCGTTGGATTACGGAAGTGCATCAAGGGCGCATTGAAGCCGTCAGCCCTCCCGGCGAAGGCGCCACCTTTACCGTCCGCTTGCCCCTCAGCACCCCGGCCTCGTAACGTCTTGACGCATGAAGACGTTGTAATCTCCAATTCATCCTCCTGTCATCTTCACATTCTACACTTGACGCATCACTCGCACAGACGGTTGCTGGCAATAGCGCGTGATGAGGGGATGATGCGCGGGACGATTCCTCGGTGAGCGTCGGAGGAGAGGAGGCAGCAGATGTATGAGAACGGCGTTTCTTTGATGACCCCGGTTGGCGTCATCGAAGGGGAAATTTTGCAAGAACTCGAAACCTTGGGAGCCACGACGATTCGCCAGCTCGTTCGGAAGCTCGACTGGCCAGCCTCCCTGGTCATCATGGCCATCGGCGCGCTCATCAGAGCCGGGATCGTCTGTGGAAGACATCATGAGCTTGAGATCGTCGTCAGGCTGCCCAATCAGGAGGGGGGTGTGCCATGATGCCGCCAGGAGATGAACTTCGACAAGAGCATCGCCATCTGGTGAGCAGCCTCGATGCTTTGGAGTGCGCGCTGTCGTTTCAAGAGGAGGCATGGTTTGCCTTGCGCGAAATGAGTTTTAATCTTTCCAAAGCCGTCAGGCGCCATCTCCTTCAGGAAGAACGCATCCTGACGTTGGTGGGTGCGAAAGAATTGGTGGAGGGGCTAGCTCAGGCGGGTGCGTCGCATCGGCATGCGTCGACTCAGCTGCGGGTGATCAACCGGTACTTTACGGAAGAACCCCGGCATTCGTTGCGCCGCATTGGGCCGCTGCTGTCGGCCATGATTCACGACTTGCGGCGGACGATCCATGCCCAGGATGACGTCTTGCGCGCCATGCAGCCTGATTCGCGCGATCCGGCTGGCCTTGCCCCTGTCTGGGAATTCGGGAGAGGAGGTGTCTATGTCGCAGAGTAGTCAACGACGCGCGATCACCCTGCTCATGGCCGGGGTGGCCGTGACGGCCGCCGCGGGATGGATGACATCCAGGATGCGCCAGAACGAAGACCGGCGTCCCCTCGTGATAGAACGGTCTGCCGCCGTGCCGGGGAATCAACCGGAGGCGAAGGAACTCGACTTGGCAGTGATGACAGAGAATGCTGCCAAGACAGAGATTGCTTCTCCCTGGTGGGCCGACGCCTCGCTCTAAGGGGGGTGCCTGACCTTCGTCCGAGACAAGTGTGGTTAGATCGCCTGCCGCAGGGGAAGGCGTAAGTGTTCTTTCCGCCCTCTCCCTCGTGAGGGGGTATGAGCCCTGCCGAATGCAAGCCGTCGCGTTCCGCGGCGGTTTGTTGTCAATTGACAATCTCTTCATTCAGCCGCTATGCTAAGCTCGCGATGACACTTCAATCACATCCCCGGATGGGCTTTCTTGGTCTTGGCACCATGGGCACACCCATGGCGGCGAATCTGCTCAAGGCGGGGTTTCCGCTGACGGTGTGGAATCGCACCGCCGCGAAGATGGAATCGCTGCTCAAGCTCGGAGCGAAGGCAGGGAAAGGCCCAGCCCAGGTCGCCGCTGAGGCCGACGTCGTCATCACGATGGTGTCGCAGCCCAAGGATGTGGAAGATGTGGCGCTTCGCCCCGACGGCGTGGTGGATGGATTGCCCGCGGGTGCTGTCTACGTCGACATGAGCACGGTGTCTCCAGCGACCTCCCGCAAGCTTGCCGGGGCGGTGGCGGCCAAACAGGCGGAGTTTCTCGATGCGCCGGTGGTCGGCTCAAAGGGGCCGGCGACCGATGGGACCCTCGTGATTCTCGTCGGGGGGTTGCCGACGACGCTGGAGCGCTGCCGCCCGATCTTTTCCGCCATGGGGAAGACGATCATTCATGCCGGCGGGGTTGGCTCGGGTGCCGCGTTGAAACTCGCCACCAACCTGATGTTGGCGCACTTGGCCGCTGGGTTTTCCGAGGGGCTGCTGCTTGTTGAGCGCGCCGGGCTGGATCCAAAAAAATATCTCGAGGTGCTGGAGGCCAGCACGTTTCGCTCGCCCTGGTATCAGACGAAGGGGATCGGCATGATCAAGCGGGATTTCTCAACCCATTTCGCCCTCAAACATATGCGGAAAGACCTTCGGCTCATGAGTGAGCTGGCCGAGGACATCACGGCCGCCGTGCCCATCACGAAGGCGATCGAGCAGCTTTTTGCCCAGGCCGAGGCGGATGGCCGCGCCGACCTTGACTATTCCGCGATTTTGGCACAGCTGGAACATCCAACAACAGAGGGTGATTACACAGATTTCAAGTGATGATTACACAGATTAGAACGTCTTCATCGGGTTGACGCATGGTTTCCTCGAAATCGCAGCACGAAAAATTAGCTCCCTTGCGCGCCGACGTGCGTTTCCTCGGCAATGTGCTTGGCCAAGCGCTGATCCACCAGGAAGGCCAAGCGTTTTTCGATATCGAGGAGCGCATTCGCGCCGTCGCCATCAAAGCCAGGCGGCAAAACAGCCGTCGCGATGCCGCGCGGTTGCAGCAGCTGCTGGATCGTCTGACGCTGCCCATGGCGGAAAAGATCATCCGCGCCTTCTCAGTGTATTTTCAGCTCGTCAATATCGCCGAAGAGAATCACCGGTTGCGCCGCAAGCGGCATTATGAGGCGCTCCCCGGTTTTCATCCGCAGCGCGGGTCGATCGAAGACGCCGTGCATCGGTTGCATGCCTCCGGTGTGACGCCGGAGACGCTCCTTGGGCGCGCCAAGGATTTCGCGATCACCCTGGTGCTGACCGCGCATCCCACCCAGGCGCTTCCGCCTACGGTGTTGACGAAGCATCGCGTGATTTGGGATCTGTTGATGAAGCGGGCCCTGCTTCATCCAGTGCCCAAAGAAGAGCGCGCGTTAACCCAGGAGCTCTTTGAGCACATTCTCGCCCTCTGGCAGACCGAGGAACTGCGCCCCAGCCGCCCGACGGTGCAGGATGAAGTGGAGCAGGGGCTCTACTATCTCTCCTCGGTGCTCTACGATGCGCTGCCGGAGATGCTGCTGGCGTTTCAGCGAGAAGTCGAGCGGGTGTACGGCCGCGCGATTGCGCTCCTGCCGCTGATGCGCTTCGGCAGCTGGATCGGCGGCGATAAAGACGGCAACCCGCATGTGACGCACGAGTCCATCCGCTGGGCGCTGTTGCGCTATCGCCAGGCGGTCCTCTCCAAGTACCTGGCGTCCTTGGAGGCTCTGCAGGAGGCGCTCACCCAGTCGGACCAACTCTGCCGCATGCCGCCGGCATTTCTCCGCTCGCTCGCCAATGATCGCCGGAGCTTTCCGGCGCTGACAGAATCGTTGGATCTGAAGTATCCGCACCAACCCTATCGGCAGAAGCTTGAGATCATGAGCCACCGGCTGCGACAGATGTTCAAGATCTCCTCGGAGTCCGAGGGCGGCTATCGCAGTGTTGAGGAATTCCAGCGCGATATCGAGCTGATCCGCCGAAGCCTGATCAGCCACCGGGCCGATCCGATTGCCGACCATGCGGTGGCGAAGCTCAGCCTGCAAGCGGCCCTGTTCGGGTTTGTCTTCGCCCGGGTGGATGTGCGCGAGCACAGCCGCAGGCACCTGGAGGCGTTTGCCGAACTGGCCCGATTGCATCAGATCACCTCGGATGATCCTCGCATGATGTCCGAAGCCGAGCGCCGAGCCCTGCTCGATCAGCTGCTGACCCAGCCGCGCTACGTGGAGCTGCTCAAAGGCTGCTCGTCGGCCACCCGCGAAACCATCCAAACCTTTCAGGTGATGGCCGAGCATCTGGATCATGTGGATCCTGAGGCGATCGACGGCTACATCATCAGCATGAGCCATGAGCCCAGCGATATCCTGACCGTGCTGTGGTTGTTTCAGCAGACCGATCTGTTCCGCCGGACCACGCGCGGCTTCTGGAGCGGGGCGAATATCATTCCGCTCTTCGAGGGCATTGACGATCTGCGCCGAGCGCATGAGATCATGCAGCGACTCTTTGAGCATCCGGTGTACCAGCACTACCTCAAAGCGCGCCACCAGCGCCAGCAGATCATGCTGGGCTACTCTGACTCCAACAAGGACGGAGGATTTTTCACCGCCAACTGGGAGCTGTATGCCGCGCAGCGCCGGCTGCATCGCGTGGCCGCGGCGCACCAGGTGAAGCTGCAGCTCTTTCATGGCCGCGGCGGCACCATCGGCCGCGGCGGAGGCCCGTTGCACCAGACCATTTTGGCGCAGCCCTGGGGCACGCTCGAGGGCCGGATCAAAATTACGGAGCAGGGCGAGGTGGTCGCCGCAAAATACGCGAATCCGATGCTGGCTCTTCGCAATCTTGAGCTCGTGCTTTCCGCGGTGCTGGAAGCCACGCTGGCCGCCCCGCCACCGTCCGCGCGCCTCAGTCGCTGGGAAGAGGCCATGGCGGAGCTCTCAGCATCCGCCTGGCGCCGGTACCGTGACGTCGTCTATGAGGATCCGGACTTTGTGAGCTATTTCGAGCAGGCCACGCCCATCGAAGCCATTACCGATTTTCGCATCGGGTCTCGGCCCTCGCGCCGCGCCGCCTCGCGGAAGATCGAGGATCTGCGCGCCATCCCGTGGGTCTTTAGCTGGACGCAAAGCCGCCAAGTGCTGCCCAGCTGGTTTCCCTTCGGCTGGGCCGTGGAGCGGTTTGCCGGCTCCTCTGACGGCGGATGGGCTGCGCTGCAACAGATGTATCGGCGCTTTTCCTGGTTTCATGTCATGGTCGACTTTATTCAGATGAGCCTCGGCACGGCCGACATGCGCATTGCGCGGCAGTATGCCGCCTTGGCCCGACCGCCCGCGCTCGGCAAGCGCATCTTCGCTGGCATTGAGGAGGAGTTCGCTCGCACGCGCCGCGCCATCCTGGCGATCACCGATCAACGCGAGCTGCTGGATGCCAACTACGTGTTGCAGAACGCCATCTGGCTTCGGAACCCCTACGTGGACCCCATCAGCCTGCTGCAGGTGCGTTTCCTGAACGCGCGGCGCACCACCCGGAGTGCCAGCAGCCGCAAACAGCTTGAGCGGGCGTTGGCGCTGACGATCAACGGCATTGCCGCCGGCATGCGCCATACCGGCTGAGCGGCAGCAGAATATGCTTGACAACTTGCAGGGCTGGCGCTAGGATGAAGTGTAAGTTGTTCTCACCACGTTTGTGAGTTGACAAGTTGTAAGCCAATTTGAGTTGATGGCGGTGAGTGCCACTCGTCGGAGAGGGCACTTATTTTTTTCGCCTGCTCTTTGATAATCAGAGTGCTGCCAACCCAGACGTTTCAAGGGTTTCACTGGATCGATTCACCGATCAACGAACATGAAACATGTTGACGGAGGGTTTGATCCTGGCTCAGAGTGAACGCTGGCGGCGTGGATAAGGCATGCAAGTCGAGCGATCCTTGACACGCAAGTGTCAAGGATAGCGGCAAACGGGTGCGTAACGCGTGGGTAACCTACCCCACAGTGTGGGATAACCCAACGAAAGCTGGGCTAATACCACATGCGCCCCGTCCTCTGCATAGAGGGCGGGGGAAAGATGGCGACCCGCAAGGGGCTATCACTGAGGGAGGGACCTGCGTTCCATCAGCTTGTTGGTAGGGTAACGGCCTACCAAGGCGATGACGGATAGCTAGCCTGAGAGGGCGGTTAGCCACACTGGGACTGAGACACTGCCCAGACTCCTACGGGAGGCTGCAGTCGAGAATCTGTCGCAATGGGGGCTACCCTGACGATGCGACGCCGCGTGCGGG
>JACQWM010000022.1 GCA_016209275.1 Candidatus Omnitrophota bacterium | reverse complement strand
TTCCACAGCTTTTCCACAACGATATCAGATATGAAATGGCCATTTCATATCTGATATCGCCTTATTTTTTATCGTCTTCGACTTTGAAGTCGGCGTCGACGACGTTGTCATTGTCCTTGCCGCCGACCTTCCCCGATGGCTCCTCGGCACCTTCTGACCTCTGACCTCTGTCTTCTGTCTTCTGATTCTCCGCCTTGCTCTTATACACTTCTTCGGCGAGCTTATGCGAGGCCTTCATCAGCGCCTCGGTGGCCTGCGTGATCTTGCCGGCGTCATCCGATTTGATCGCCTCTTTCACATCGCGCACCGCCTGCTCGATCCTCAGACGCTCCTCCTGGCTGACTTTATCGCCAAGGTCTTTGAGGCTCTTCTCGGTGGCATAGACCAGCTGATCCGCCTGGTTCTTCGCCTCGGCCGCCTCTTTGCGCTTTTTGTCGGTCTCGGCGAACTGCTCGGCCTGCTTGACCATCTTCTCGATTTCATCCTTCGAGAGCTTCTCCGGCGCGGTAATTTTGATGGACTGCTCCTTCCCAGTCCCGCGATCCTTGGCCGAGACATGCACGATGCCGTTGGCGTCGATGTCGAAGGTCACCTCGATTTGCGGAACGCCCCGGGGTGCCGGCGGAATCCCCACCAGGTCGAAGCGGCCCAGCTCGGTGTTGTCCGCGCTCATCGGCCGCTCGCCTTGCAGCACGCGAATCGTCACCGCGGGCTGGTTATCATCCGCCGTAGAGAAGGTTTGGCTTTTCTTCGTCGGGATCGTCGTGTTGCGGTCAATCAGCTTGGTGAAGACACCGCCCAGCGTTTCTATCCCTAGCGACAGCGGGGTCACATCCAGCAGCAGCACGTCTTTGACTTCGCCCTTCAGGACCGCCGCCTGGATGGAAGCCCCCTTGGCCACGCATTCCATCGGATCGACCCCGCGCTCCACTTTCTTGCCAGCGACTTCTTCAACGAAGCGCTGGACGATCGGCATGCGGGTGGGGCCTCCGACGAGGATGATGCGATCGATCTCCGCCGGCCGCAGCTTCGCATCGGAGAGCGCTTGCTCAACCGGCTTGCGGCAGCGCTGGATGATCGGATCCAGCAGCTGCTCAACCTTCGCGCGCGTGAGCTTCATCGTCAGGTGCTTCGGCCCTGCGGCATCCGCCGTGATGAACGGCAGGTTCAGGTCCGTCTCCAGCACGTTGGAGAGCTCGATCTTCGCTTTTTCCGCCGCTTCGCGGATGCGCTGGGCCGCCATCTTGTCGGATCTGACATCAATCCCGGATTCTCTCTTGAACTCGGTCGCGATGTAGTCGACCAGGGTTAAGTCCATATCGGTGCCGCCCAGCTGCGTATCCCCGCTGGTCGACTTCACTTCAAACACGCCCTGCGCCATGTCCATGACGGTCACATCGAGCGTGCCGCCGCCTAAGTCGAACACCAGGATCTTCTGTTCCTTGCCGGCTTTGTCCAACCCGTAGGCCAAGCACGCCGCTGTCGGCTCGTTGATGATGCGCAGCACCTCAAGGCCGGCGATGGAGCCGGCATCTTTCGTGGCCTGCCGCTGATTGTCATTGAAGTACGCCGGCACGGTGATGACGACTTCCTTCACCGGCTCGCCCAGGTACGCCTCGGCATCCCGCTTGATCTTCTGCAGGATGAACGCCGAGACTTGCTGCGGCGTATACTCCTTGCCGTAAATTTTGTACACATGATCGGTGCCCATCTTGCGCTTGGCCGCCTGCACCGTCCCCTCGGGGTTGGTGGCGGCCTGGCGTCGAGCCGGCTCACCGACGAGCAACTGCCCGTCTTTCGTGAACGCCACGAACGACGGAAACGCCTTGCCGCCCACGCTGGTCCCTTCCGCTGACGGGATGATCGTCGGCTGCTGATGCTCCATCACCGCGCAGGCACTGTTCGATGTTCCCAAATCGATTCCAATCACCTTAGCCATTATCTATTCCTCCTTGATCTTGGTCATACGTCGTGGGTCGTGTGTCATGGGTCGCCTTTGCAATTTTCACTAACGCTGGTCGAATCACTTTGCCATGCATCGTGTAGCCCACGTGCACTTCCTCTTGAATGGTGCCATCCACCGCTCCATCGGCGACTGGAACATGCCCTGCCGCCTCATGCAGATGCGGATCAAACCGCTCTCCGATGGTCGAAATGCGCTTGACCCCCTCCTGCTCCAACACGCCGAGCAGTTGCCGGTAAATCAGGTGCACGCCTTTGATCACGGCCTGGGGATCCGACTGTTTATCAACGGCCACGAGCGCTTGATCCAAACTATCCACAATCGGTAAGAGGCCGCGGATCACGGACTCCGCCGCGTACTTGGCAAACTCGTCCTTCTCGCGCTGAAGCCGCTTCTTCGTGTTGTCAATCTCGGCCACCGCGCGAAGATAGTTGTCCTTGGCCTCCGCCGCCTCGCTCTTGAGCCGTTCAAGCTCGTCGTGCGCGGCCGCGCGCTGCCGCTTCTCGGCCAGCTCCGGCGGCACGCGCACCTCGAGCGCTGGTTGCTCCGGCGCGGGGTGCTCAGGGTTTACAGGGTGTCCCATCGGTTCAAGAGATCCGTGATCGAGCGGCTCATCGCCTCCACCAGCGAACGCATGCGCGGGTAATCCATCCGCTTCGGCCCGAGCACGCCAACACCGCCAACGACCTCGTTATGCATGGCGAAAGGTGCTGCGACGTAACTGCACTCTTCCAAGCCCGGCACCTGGACTTCCTTGCCGATCCGAACGCGAACGCCGGCGAACGCCAGATCCTCCGTAATGCGCTGCAGCAAGATTTGCTCCTGATCCAGCCCCTTGAGCAGCGCGTGCGCCTTGTGCGGATCGCGGGCAAATTCCGGTTGCGCCACCACATACGTGGCCCCGTCAAGGAAGAGCCGCTCCTCAGGCTCGGTCAACAGCGCATGCTGCAAAATATCCAACGAGCGCTTCACCAGGTGATAGAACGAATCGCTCTCGCCCAGAATGCGGCGCTCAAGCGAGCTGAGCAATTCCACGCAGGAGAGCCCGACAAGCTCCGTGTTGATGAACCGCACCAGGGCCGTCGCCTCATCGCGCGTCAGCGGCTCTTCGACCTCAATCACGTGCGAGGTGATCATCTCGTCATTGGCGATGAGCACGCACAGCAGCTTGCGCACGCTCAAAGGGACTAGCTCCACTTGCTTGACGGTGCTGCGCTTGACGGTGGGGGCCACCACAAACGCGGCTTGCTGGGTCAACTCGGAGAGCGCGGCACTCGCCCGCTCCAGCAGCTGCTCAACTTCCATCGCCGCCGGGTGGATCAGTACTTCAATCTGCTGGATCCGCTCCGCGGAGAGGCGGGGCGCGTCCATCACCGAATCCACGTAAAACCGATACCCCAAATCCGTGGGCACGCGTCCGGCCGAGGTATGTGGCTGCTCCAGCAAGCCCTGCTCTTCCAGCTCCACCATGATGTTGCGGATCGTGGCAGAGCTTAAACTTGAGCGCAGCTTGCGCGCAATCATCTCAGAGCCCACCGGCGAGGCGGTTGACACATACGCCTCGATGATGAGCTCAAGGATTCTCTTTCTCCTTTCGTCAAAGTCAGTTACGGACATTGGATTCCTTGGATTAGCACTCTGAAGTATCGAGTGCTAAACCTAAGTTTAGGCGATCTCGGAAGCGTTGTCAAGCGTCAATTCCATGAGGGCCAGGAGCGCCTCAAGACCTTCCCCGGTCTTGGCGGAGATGGCGCAGGCAGGGCGATAGGCGTGCTCCAGGGCCGTCAGCCGGTCGGTGTTAGCCACGCGATCCCGCTTATTCAAAATCGTGATCGCCGGCTTCTCATGCAACGCCAGCGTCTTGAGGACTTCATGCACCGCTTCGATCTGCGAGGAAGCCTGCGGGTGGCTGGCATCCACCACATGCAGCAGGCACTCGGCATCCCGCGCCTCCTCAAGTGTCGCCTGGAACGCCTCGATCAGATGATGCGGCAGCTGATGGAGAAACCCCACGGTGTCGGTGAGAATCACGATCTGACCGCCGGGAAGCCGCAGGCGGCGCGCGAGCGGATCCAATGTTGTGAAGAGCTGATGGCGAGCCGCGGCGTCGGCCCGCGTGAGCCGGTTCAACAGCGTGCTTTTTCCCGCGTTGGTGTAGCCGACAAGCGCCATGACCGGCACCGCGGTCTCCTTGCGCCGCGCGCGCGTGGCCAGCCGCCGGCGCCCGAGCTTTTCCAATTCATCGGAGAGGCGCGCGATGCGGTGGCGGATGCGCCGGCGATCGACTTCGAGTTTTTGCTCGCCGGGGCCGCGCGTGCCGATGCCGCCTCCAAGCCGCGAGAGCATGATCCCCTTGCCCGCCAGCCGGGGGAGGAGATACCGCAGCTGTGCCACCTCCACCTGCACTTTGCCTTCCTGGGATGTCGCGCGCTGGGCAAAGATGTCGAGGATGAGCTGCGTGCGATCGATGGTCTTCACCCGCAGCGCGTCTTCAATGTTCCGCTGCTGGGCGGGCGAGAGCTCATGATTGAAGATGACGACGTGCGCTTGGGTTTCGCGCGCGACACCGGCGATTTCCTCGAGCTTGCCGCTGCCCAAAAATGTCCCGGCCACCGGCGTATGGCGCCGGGCGGCCACTTCTCCGGCCACTGCGCAGCCGGAGGAAGCCGCCAACTCTCTCAACTCCTGCGCCTCATCCTGAAGCGGCCAGGCCATCCCGTCCTTGGAGAAACGGCGATCCAGCTCGATGGTCACAAGGACAGCGCGCTCAGTCGGCATCGGTCACGTCGCGATCAGCAAGGGGGGTGCAAAACGATTAGGCGATGGACACAGCAGAGGACAGCGGGCCGGCACTTGCCGCGGCGGTGTGGCGAATCAGATCCGTCAGGCGCGCGCTGGTTTCCCACGAGCGCTCATCAGCCGCCACCGTCGCCCAGGCAATGCCCGT
Source organism: Candidatus Omnitrophota bacterium (assembly GCA_016209275.1). Classification (NCBI taxonomy): domain Bacteria; kingdom Pseudomonadati; phylum Candidatus Omnitrophota; species Candidatus Omnitrophota bacterium. The sequence continues at coordinate 30,309 of JACQWM010000022.1, read as the reverse complement.
GGTCTGACGAAACCACGAGAGCTGGCGCTTGGCGTAGTTGCGCACGCGCTGCTGCCAGATGGTGATGGTTTCCTTGAGGGTGAGGGCCCCGGCCAGATACGCCTCGAGATCAGCCAGCCCATGCACCTGCCGCGCGGTGCGCGACAACGGCAGCCCGAGCAGCTCGCGCACCTCATTGATGACACCCTCCTCATAGATCATGTGCAGCAGCCGCTTGTTGATGCACTGATACAGCGCGTCCCGATCCCGCGTGAGCCCGATCACGGCCACATGCCCGGCGCTGATTTCCTCGCAGGCGGTCCGCCACCAGCTCGAAATGGGCTTGCCGGTGAGCGCATAGACTTCGAGGGCGCGGATAATACGGCGCGCGTCATTCGGATGAATCTTGGACGCCGCCGTCGCGTCAACGCCTTGCAGCCGATTGTGCAGCGTCGCACTCCCCACCCCGCGGCACTCGCTCCAGAGCTGCTCGCGGACTTTCAGATCGCCCGGGGGCGCTTCGCAAAGACCTTCGGTGATCGCCCGCAGATACAAGCCGGTGCCTCCGACGATGAGGACGCGCTTGCCGCGCGCTAAAATCTGGTCGATAATCGGCACAGCCATCTTGCGGTATTGGCCGACGCTGAAATCGGCGGTGGGCTCGATGCAATCAATGAGATGATGCTGCACTTGCGCGCGCTGCGCTCTGGTGGGAGCCTGCGAGAGGATCGGCATCTGCTGGTAGACCTGCATGGAGTCGCAGGAGACGATTTCCGCTCCCAACGACTGGGCTAGCTCTACCGCGATGGCCGACTTGCCAACGGCTGTGGGTCCAACGAGCGCGACGATTCGTGGCATGTAGAGTGCCCTACTCGCGTTCCAAACAACGTATGCTGTACAGATCGAGTCAGGTTCACATCAACGAACTGACCGACTAACGGCTCTTCGTTTTCAACGATCACCCCGTGGTTGCCACGGGTCTTACCAAACCATTGTCCTCCAAACCGCCCCTTCGATTCAACTAAAATCTGCGCCATCTGCCCCACCAACGCGTGATGGCGCGCTTCCTCTATATCATCCTGCAGGGCGAGCAGTGTTTGGTTGCGCGCTTCCTTGACCTCTTGCGGCACATCATCCTTGCGGGCCGCGGCATCGGTGCCTGGCCGCGGCGAATACTTAAAAATGTAGGCATTATCATAGCCTACCTCGCGCATCAGCCGAATCGTGGCCTGAAAATCGTCCTCGGTCTCACCGGGAAACCCCGCAATGATGTCCGTCGACAGACTCATGTCTGGCACGTAGCGCCGCAGCAACTCGATTTTTTTCAGATACGCCTCGGCCGTGTAGCCGCGCCGCATCGCGCGCAGGATCCGATTGGAGCCGGACTGCACCGGCAAATGCAGAGCCTCGCAGACCGACTCGCACTCCCGCATCGCCGCAAACAACCGCTCATTCGCATCAAACGGATGGCTCGTCGTAAACCGAACCCTGATATCAGATATCACATGGCCATGTGATATCTGATATCGCTCTGGCGATCGAATGGAAGCATCAATCATCCGCAGCAGTTGCGGAAAATCGAGCAGCGACTCTGGCGCTTCCTCTAATAGACGTAGGCGACCGAGCGGTCCCTTGTACCCGCTGCCATCAGGAAATCTCTTGCCGTACGAGTTGACGTTCTGGCCCAGCAGGGTCACTTCCTTATATCCCGCCTCAACCAGGTGGCGGATTTCATCAATGATATCCTCAGCCGGACGTGAAATCTCTTGGCCGCGCGTCTTCGGCACGATGCAGTAGGTGCAGGCCTTGTCGCAGCCTTCCATGATCGTCACGAACGCCTTCACCCCAGGCGCGTGATACTCCCCCGCCGGCTTCTTCTCCAGCGGGCGGAATTGCCGACCAACTGCGATGACCTTGGCTAGGATCTGGGAGCTAGGAGCTGGGAGCTGGCGTTTCTCCTGGATCTCGGCGAGAAGATACGGCAAATCATACAGTTCCGCCGGTCCGGCGACGAGATCGACGCGCGGCAAGCGCTTGAAAATTTCCTCCTGCCTTAGCTTGGCCATGCAGCCGATGATGCCGAGCACAAGCTCAGGTCGCTCCTTCTTCATCATCGACAGCTCGCCCATCTTCCCAAACGCCCGTTCCTCCGCATGCTGCCTCACCGAACACGTATTGAGGAGTATCACGTCCGCCTTCTCCGGCTCCTCGGCGATTTGGTATCCCTGCGCCGTCAGCATCCCGATCACTTCCTCGGAATCGCGGGAGTTCATCTGACAACCGTAGGTCTGGAGAAATACCGACTTATTCATTTCGAATTAGGTATTGTGTTCCGGAATTCACGGAAGAATTACTTTCTCTCTTTTGGCCTTTGAAATCAGCTTCTCAAAATCTGAGATGGGTATCAGGGGGCAAAATTGGCCCCAAACCCATCGCCCTCTGGCTCTCTTAATTTTACCAATTATGAAATATCCAATCCTGTATTCAATGTCGTCTTCCTTCCATGACGACTTATACGATAGGCGTCCAGTGGACTTCACTTTTCTTAATCGTTCAAAAACGAAAACCTTCTCTTGCAGATTATGCTGAGGAAGAAACGTCCATGCCTCTCGCTTGAAATAGAACCTTCCTCGACGCCCTATGTCTTTCATTCGAATCAAGGACTTTTCGCTTTTGAATTGGGAGTCTTTTCTCCTGATAAAATCCGAAGCGGTTTCTCTGTGATTCATATCGCCGTTACGAACCCAACTGTTCCAGAGACTGATTGCTTTACGCCCGCTGAAAAAGCTGCGTCGCGCCCCAGCGGCTGGCGAGCGAATTGCGAGCTCAGCGAGCCGGCAGCGAATTCCCTTGAGCCGCGGCTACCTGTCCGATCGCGCCCCAGCCGGGCGCGGAGTTGGTGGCCGCTTCGCTGCCCGGCGAGCGCCCGGAGCGAGCATCTGAGCGAGCGGACGCTGCGGGCGCGACGCCACGGTAAAATTCGGGACGGTTCTGATTATTACTGACAGCCGACGGCGAGAGCGCTGCGGAGGGTATTATACCGTCGAGAACGTCTGGGGGGCTATGGAAAATGGCGGGCGCTGGCTTCGCGTTAGTCAAACTCAAGCCAGGCCTCATGGCGAGGTAAGGCGACGTGGACCGTCGCTTTCTCCAAACAATCTTGGAAACCTAAGATGAGTGGGACGTCGCTGGTGTGAGCTAGGAAGGCTCTTACGGTCAGGCGTTGCCGATGGCCTTGCGGATCGAGCAGCGTCATGCTCAGAATTCCTAGGCGAGCAGACACCGCGCACTCTTTACGGCCCACCAACCCGCCAACCTGCGTGGTCTCAAATTGCTGGGTTCGCACCTGCTGCCAAAGGTCTGAGGGGATCAGGCACAGTGGCGCGCCGGTGTCGACGATCGCCGGTTGAATGAAGACGTCCTTGTCGGGCGTCTCAAATTGGACGGTGCAAAAGATGCGGTTGTGGGCGATCCCGCGATGGAGGAATTCCACATCAGGCAGCCGACGGAAGGTGAGCCCGATCCTAGTAGACATGCCGGCCGGTTTCGAGGAAGATAACCGCGACCGGCGAGCGTCCTGTCTTGGCTTGGGCTTGTTTCTGAGCTGTGACCGAGCTTTTTGAGGTTGCGACCACGCGGCGGTTGACCACCGCCACCCAGCGATCGCCGTACCGTTTGACTAATTGGGGGTAATGATCAAAGGCCCACCGTTGGTCCTGCCAAAAGCTCTTCGGGAGCGGCCGACTTGTGCTTGCTATGATCCTCGACATCGATTCTCTCCGACGCTATTCAGCATAACACACGCATCATCGAACGACAAGACACGATCTCATGAGCGCATGGGAATTACTCGCCCAACGAATACACGCGCGCGGCGTTGGCTCGGCCGACTGTGCGCTGTAACTCCTCGGGCAGTTGATTGAGTATCGCCCAGATGTCAGCAAACGACGGCGGTCCAACACGGCGGCCGCCGGGAGCGCCGACAAAATTGTCTGAGCCGCTCATGAAGCGGTCTGGAAATTCGCTCATCAATTGCACCCATTCCGGCCTGACGTTCATCTGCTCGTCCTTCAGGCCTTCGCCCGGTGCTGAGGTTGCGGCCTCTTGCGCAAGCAACGCATCGCCTGACAACACAACACAGAGGAGCGCAGATAATACGACAGAGAAAAGGACGGTGATCGTCTTGATCATGCCGGCGCGGCTTGACGATTCATCACGATCCCATAATGATACGGCGGCAAATTGCGCTGTCGGAGGTTGCCAAATCCTGCCGCTTCGGCCCACGCGACGCACTGCGCAGGTTTGGGGCGGATGTCCATCGACGGCCCTCGCGGGGTTGCAGGGTCATAGTTCCAATGAATGATGCCGAGTTTCCCGCCGATGCGGAGTATTCTCCATGCCTCTTTCAGCAACGTTTCAGGGTGTTCGATATGCAGGATATTGAACAGCATCGCGTAATCCACGCTGGCCGCTTTTAACCCCGTCCCTTCCGCCACGAAATCCCGACGCATGACGTTGACGTTACGCAGTGCTGCGCTGGCGGCTGCTGTTCTGGTCGCTTCAACCATGTCCGCTTCCACATCGATGGCATAGATGGTGCCGGCGATGATTCTCGCGGCAGGGATGGTAAAGGTGCCGTATCCGCATCCAAACTCAACGACGTCCTTCACCGTGCTATCCAATCCCATCACGCCGAGCGCCTCAGCGGGATGGAAAAACTTCTCCCACACTTCTTTCGTCGGCATGCCGCTTTCCCTACCCTTCATATCCCTCAATGCTCCACCAGTACCGAGAGCACCCAGCCGGCCAGACCGCCGCCGAGAATGAGCCACGCGGTATTGAGCTTCCACCGCAGCCCCACCGCGACCGCGACCAGCGCAATCAGCCAAGCCCGCCAATCAGCAAGCGCGGCACGGGCGAACTGGATGAGCACCGCCGCCATCAAGGCGATCGCGCTGACGTTCACGGCATCTAAAAACGCTGACGTCCAGCGCAATCGGCGAAGTTTGGGAATAATGGGATTGAGCATCGCCACGAAGACAAACGATGGCAGGAAGATGGCGACCGTCGCCGCCACCGCACCTGCAGATCCCGCCAAGAGATATCCGATGCAGGTGGCCGTGGACAACACAGGACCGGGCGTCATCTGTCCGATGGCAATCGCATCGAGGAGCTGCTGCTGAGTCAACCAGCCGTAGTCGCGCACCAGCCCTCCTTGTAGAAACGCCACCAGCACGTAGCCGCTGCCATAGAGCACGCTGCCGACTTTGAGGAAGAAGAGCCCTAGTTTCCACAATGACACCTGGGTCGCGATCGCCGCTCCGGCAACCGCGATGGCTGCCCAGCTTCTGCCATGAACGCCCAGCACCGATGCGACAACGACACCAGCGTTCCCACGATGGCGACGCCGCGTCTGATGCGGAAGCGAGAGCCAGCACATGCCGCCGACCCCACCGAGGAAGAATGCGAGGATTTCGTTGACGCCCAACAACGCTGTTGCGGCGACGATCACGCCAATGACGAGCAATTGCCATGTCTTCACCGCGGTCTTGCCCAACCGCCAGATGGCGGTGAGAATTACCGCCACCACCACGGGTTTGATCCCCATGAGAAACGGTGCGGCGTTCGGCAGCGAGCCGAACCGGACATAGACCCAGGCGAACCCCGCGGTGATAAGAGCGGCGGGCAGAATGAAGCAGGCCCCGGCCACAATCAGCCCAGGCCAACCGCCTCGGAGGAAGCCCACATGAATCGCCATCTCGGTGGAGTTCGGCCCAGGGATGAGATTGGTCGCCCCCACCAGGTCAAGGAAGTGCTCTCGTGTGAGCCAGCGACGCCGATGCACGACTTCTTCCTCCATCAGCGCAATGTGAGCCGCCGGCCCGCCGAAGCTGATCGTCCCCAGCTTCAGGAACAACGCGGCCAACTCCCGCAACCGCCCGCTCACAGACACCTCCATCAATCTCTCAACGCCGCCTGCCAGCCCTCAGCGTTATTGGGGCAAATTGGCTAATGAAAGTTCCATTTTGGAATTCTTGAAACGCCGTTTTTAATTCGTCTTTGGTGTTCATGACAATCGGGCCATACCACGCCACCGGCTCCTTGAGCGGCCGGCCGTTGATCAGCAAAAAGCGCACCGGTGCTTTCTTGGTCGTGATCAGCACCGTATCGCCTTCGGGAGCGTAGAGGGCGATGTCCCCTTCTTTGCACACACAGGAAGGCTGCATGTCAAAATAGTTCTCGCCGATTGCCTCGCGGTCAAAGGGGTTTTGCCCAGGATCGAAATGCCCTGCGCCTTCCACGACATACGCGAAGACGGTGTAGCCAGGCTTCACCGAATGGGTGAACGTTTTGCCGGTCGGCAGCGTGACATCGAAATATTCCGGATCGGTGACGATTTCTTTGACCGGGCCTTCCACCTCACCGAGCCGGCCGCAAATGATCCGCACTGTGGCTCCCTCGCTGGTCTTGACCGCGGGAATCTGCGGTGCCGTGACCTCGCGGTAGCGAGGGTCCATCATCTTATTGCGCCGGGGCAAATTCGCCCATAGCTGAAATCCCCACATCCGTCCCTTGGGGCTGCCCTGCAGCATCTCCTGGTGAATGATGCCGCTGCCGGCCGTCATCCACTGCACATCGCCGGGCCGGATCACTCCGCGATTGCCCAGGCTGTCTTGGTGCTCCACGTCGCCGTCTAAGACATAGGTGATCGTTTCGATGCCGCGGTGCGGATGCCACGGAAACCCCTTGATATAGTCGTCGCGATGATCCGAGTTGAAGCAGTCGAGCAGCAAGAAGGGGTCGAGCTGCGGCACTTGGTGATAACCGAAGACGCGCTTGAGGCGCACGCCAGCGCCTTCGATCGTCGGAATCTGCTTCCACACCTTTTTGATCTGGCGCATGGGCGTGCCGGTGTTCATGAGACCCTCGCTAGAGCGCCTCAAGGCCGGTAAATCGGCGCGCCAGCGAGCCGATGATGAACGAGACGATGGCGACACCGACGCTAAAGAGCAGCATTTCCACCAGGCTTTTCTTGAACGCTCGCTCAAACACAATCGCCGTATAGTAGGACAGCGCGGCCACGATCAGGATCACGGTGGCGATCATGACGGCGACGGCGGCCGGCGCATACGGCATCACGACAAACGGTAGCAACAGCAGCAGCACGACCGCCAGGTAGGAGACGCCGGTATACAGCGCGGCTTTGGCCGGATCCTTGCCTTGCTCATGCCGGGCGGAGAGATACGCGGAAGAAGCCATCGACATGGAAGCGGCGATGCCCAGAATGAATCCGGCCACAGCCACGGTCCGACTGGTGTGGAACGCAAAGGCAAAGCCGGTAAGCGCTCCGGTCAGCTCAATGAGGGCGTCATTCAAGCCGAGGACGATGCTGCCCATGAATGTGATTCGCTCCTCTTTGATCTGGTCGATGAGGGAGCGTTCGTGGTATTCCTCATGCCGAATGATCTGCTGGATCTCTTCTTTCATCTTCCCGCTGGCCGTCAGCAAGACCTCGTGGTAATTCATGATGGCTTGCTTTTCATGCCGCTCCAGGAACTTCGCAGTGAAGGTCAGGCCGAGTACTCTTCTGAGGAATTTCAGGAACAGTAGCTCCCACGGGCTGATGCGGAATGTTTTCTTGGAGGAAAGGCTCAGCCAGAAGTTGTAATCCTCAAGCTCATGCTGTGTCAGCTCCTCCAAGATGCGCTTGAAGGCTGGCACCGTCTCAATGAGGGCAAGTTCCCGGTAGGTGACGTAATCCCGATATTCGTTTTTGGCAAACTCTTCAGGGGTCATCGGTGGGGGCATTGTCAGGGTGTTGGCCTGACAAAAGAGATTGTACCAGCTTTCAGGAGGGAGAGCGAGACGAGCTCAGAGACGGGCTCTGGCCTCGCCTAAATACCAGTTGGCCTCATCGCGCTGCTGCTGCGCGTCGGCGAGTTCGCGTTTGATGGTCTGGAACGTACGGTCCTGTGCGGCCTGCTGTTCTTGCAAGATCCGCACCTGGGACAAGAGTCGCTGCTGTTCGGCGGCCGCCTGCTGGATGATGGTGCCCTGCTGCTCAGCCTGCGCGCGCCAAGCGCGAAGTTGCCGAGTGAGCCACGCGGCTCCGGCAATCAAGCCGGCGAAAGCTGCCGCAAGAGTCCAGAGTGCCAGCGATGACGCCGGCTGGCGCCATGGCGCCTGCGGCCTAGCAGCACTACGGCCGACCGCCCATCCACGAGCATGCGCCGGCTGGCTCGCCACGGGGCGCTGCTGCTCCACCTGGGTCAGGGCGCGATCGATCGCCTCCAGCCGCTGGGTGACGCTGGACTGTTGTTCAGCAAAAGCGATGGAACTCATGACCGCTCCTAGCACGATGGCCAGAGGCCATTTCAACACGGCACGAGGACGCATCAGCGGGATCCTTGAAACTCCACCATATCGTCTGGTGTGATCGCGGCAATCTCATAGCCTGGGAGAATGCGCGCAGCAGAAGCGGTGTGGCTCACCCGCTCAATTTCCACCGCGGCAATGGGCCGTCCGTTGCGCACAATGCGCAGCTGATCGCCGATGCGCGTCGCCTCCCGCCCGAGATCAACGACGATAAACCCCCACGTTGGGTTGACCTGGAGCACGCGCCCGCTGACCTGCCGCTGCAGGCTGCGCACGGTGACGGGAGATAATTCGAGTGTAGGCGAGCGGATGGCTGATGACTGCCGAACGATCGGGGCATCGCTTGAGGGGGATGGTTCCAGGCGGGCGGTCAACACGGCCACGTCACGCGTCGTCTCATCCAGGCGACGATTCAGCGCGATGATTCGCTGCGCGGCCCTCTGCAGCCAAGCGCTCATCCAGGCTTCGCGCGCGGATGAGGCCTTCAGCGCGCGATCGAGTGCCACATGCTGCTGAAGGCTGTCGCTGATTCCGGCGATGAGCGCGCCCGCCGCGATCCCTCCCGCGAGCAGCCGTCCCCACCGTCTGAACATGCTCTGCATGTTACCACAAAGCTTAGAACGCCGCCATCGCCATTTCCATGATGTATGTCATACGTCTTGCCGTAGACTAGGCGGCGCGGGACTGGGGGAGGGCACTCCCTCTCTTTGGATATTACCGAGTATAGCCACCCGATGAAGTCTCCTGCACTGAAATCGAGCGTGCCCGCTGTGTTCCAACGTTAGGTTCCTGGCTGGCGTTGAATCCCTGATTCGGTCAACGGAGCATCCTTATTGCCATAGGGACTCGGCTGAGCCAGGCTGTCTTTCTTTGCCTGGGACTCTTGCTCATGGGCTTCTTTCACTTTCAGGGCCTCATCCTGAATGGTGTCGAACACCGTGCCCTTCCCATCCCTTGAAGGCCCCGTCATCATCCGAACGCCGGCTCCCACCACGAGGAAGGTGAGCCCGACGATGATCGCCAGTCGCACAGGTTTCATGTTATCCTCCCGTGTTAAAAAATCATCCGGATGAGCCCCCCGATCAGACGAAATGGCAGGGCGATGATTTCTCCGACGACGTGCACCGCCGTGCTGAGGATCCCTTGGGACTCACGATGGACCTCGGTGCGCGTTTCCACGGTTTCTTTTTCACTGACAACACGCTGCGGTGGCGGCTCGACCGCTGATGAGGAGCTCACCGTCTGTTCGGTCCTCACGGTCCGCGACTGGTTCGCGCAACCCACAGCCAGTAGGCTGACCACAAGAACACTCGCCAACACACACCGTGCCATCTCGCGCATATCGTCCTCCTGTGAAACGGCTGCCATCATGGCAGCCGCGGAATGGCCGACCGCCCCCTGCGTTCGGCATTCCGCCCCACATCCAGCGGGGCTTCACCGGCGCGGTGGGCGCTCGGCCTGTCAGGCTCGTTTGACAACGCCAATCAGGGCCAACAGGGCGATCGCGCCGGCGAGTGCGGTGACCAATGAGCCGACGAACCCATAGGCCGCAAGTCCGATCACGCGAAAAAGCCACGCGCCGAACACTGCCCCGATGATCCCGACCACGATATCTCCCAGCATGCCGAACCCGCGGCCTTCCATGATCAGGCCTGCGAGCCATCCGGCCATCAGCCCAATCAGCAAGAACCACACCCATCCTTCCATTGCGACCTCCTATTTTTTAAATGGCTCCTTTAGGACAACTTTCACTCCGGCAATGGTCCCGGTGAGGGCATGGCGAACTTTCTGCCCGGCTTCCGAACCGATTTCACTTGCCGCCTTGATGGCACCATTCGCTGCCGCCGATGCGGCTGCGGTGACATCAAGACCCAGCTCTTTCGCACCTTCAATGACACCCTCGATGAGTTGCTTCGCCGCCGTCCCAAGATCGCCGGTCACTTCTGCGGTGGCCTTGATGACCGTCTCTCCAAGCTGGCCGATCATCTCAAGTGTTGCCCCACCAGTTTCTTTCGTACCGCGAAGGACGCCAAGGACCACTCCTTTGGTGGTCGAGCCGATATCGCCTCCGACTTCTACGACAGCATGGAAGGCCCCTCGAACCACATCCGAGATCGCGTTCGCCGCGGAGGTGGTGACCTGAGCCGTGCCTTTCAGAGCACTGACCATGGTATGAGCCACGGCATCGACGATCGTGGTCGCGATCTCTTCGGTCCCTTTGATCGCTTCCACAATGCCCTGCTTGATTGAGCTCATCAATCCTACCTTCGGTGCGTCCATCGTCTCCTCCTCTGAAGCGGCTGCCATCGTGGCAACCGCGGCTTCGGTTGACGACTAACCCTTCCTCCGACTCCGCGTCACGTTCGCGCCATGGGCGGCGCCTTCCCCAGGTTCCTCCGGTTGCTCAATGCAGCTGCAGTTCGTCCCTTCAGCGCATCCTTGGCAGCAGTACCATTCCCCCGCCAGAATGCGCCCCAGACCCTGATTGCCTTTCCAAGCCACCTCGCCTAATCCGCATTCCACACACCGTTTTTTCGGCTCATCTTTCATGGCGCGCTCCTCCCTTGTGCTTGCTTATGACAGCGTCATGGAATTTTAACCGTCAGGACTTGCGGCGGACCGATGGGCGTATGGTCATCGGCCGCCAGTTGCACGGTAATCACATGATCGCCTGAGGATAAATCATGGAAACTCAGTTTGGTCGCCGTCGTGGCGATGACGGGTCCCTGATCAACGCGATAATGCAGATGGCCCTCGGCTTGCGCAGGGTGCTCTTGCGCTTCTGCCGGATCGACCAGCGTAAAGTTATCGACTTTCACGTGAACGCTCACGGCCTTTCGCTTCGCCACGGTCGCTGGATCGATGGCGATGGCCGCAACGATTTGAATTGGTTCTGGCGAGGGGTGTTCCGTCTTCGTCGTTGGCTCGATCGCCGTCGCCTCGAGCGCGCTCCCGATAACCGCCGCCGTCACCACCAGCCCTGACACCACCCACTCCTGGACATTCCTCATCGTGGTCCTCCTTGTGTTGTCGTATGTCTTAGTTGGATATTACTAGAGGAAAATGACGGCGCCGTGACTTTTGGATGACAACTTTGTCACGGATGCCGGGGGAGTGTTAAGGAGTCAGAAACGCCGTAGGGGCTCGAAGGAAATTTTGGTACAATAACGGCTCATGATCTCGTATCGGCTCGACCGCGACAGCTTCGTCATTGAGGACTACCTCCGGGCTCGCCCGTTTGCCAGCTTCTTGCCGGGCATCGCCGGCGTGTGGGGCATCCCGATGTGGGTGTTCTATGTCAACCGCGGCCAGGGGATCGCCGGCTTCGGCACCCAGAACAAAGATCACCCCATCATGGAATTCCTGCCGGCGAATAAGGCGTACCGCGCTACGCCGCAGCAGGGATTCCGCACGTTCGTGAAGCTCTCCGCGGGCCGTCGGCAGACGGTCTATGAGCCGTTTCGCGCCTCGGCCACCGGCAAGGACAGTGCCACCACCCAGCGCATGCGCATCCGCAGGCACGAACTAGAGCTCGAGGAGCGGCATCACGGGCTCAACCTCGAGACGCGCGTGCAGTACTTCACCATTCCCCACGAGCCGTTTGCCGCGCTCGCCCGCGTGCTCACGCTCACCAACCGCGGACGCGCGCCGCTTGCCCTGGAGCTGCTGGATGGATTGCCGGCCATCATCCCCTACGGCATGCAGGACTATTTTTTGAAGAACATGAGCCGGACGATCGAGGCGTGGGTGCGCGTCGATAATGTGGGCCGCCGGGCCCCGTTCTTTCGGCTGAAAGTGGAGCCCCATGACCGGCCGGAAGTCGTGCCCATCCACGCGGGCAACTTCTACGTCGCGTGCGCGCACGACGGAACGCGCTCGCGGCTGCTTGAGCCCATCGTGGATCCAGCGCTGATCTTCGGATGCCACGAAGATTTCACGATCCCTGAGCGATTTCTTGACGCATCCTTCCGCGCGCCGGCGCATCAGCTCGTCTCGGAAAAAACGCCATGCGCCATGGGCTATCTGAAGACCGCGCTGCGTCCCGGCGAATCCCGAACGGTCGCGTCGCTCTTCGGCCACATCCAGCACCTGAAGCGCCTCAACGCCCTGCTGGCAGCGATCACCTCGCCGGACTTTTTCCTGCGCAAGCGCCAGGAGAACCAGCAGTTGATTGACCAGATCACCCAGCCCATCGCCACCGCCAGCGGCCTGCCGGCGTTTGACCTGTATTGCCGCCAAACATTTCTGGATAACGTAATGCGCGGCGGGGCCCCGGCCGCTCTCGGCGGGAAAACGCTCTACGTCTTTGGCCGCAAGCACGGCGATCTTGAGCGCGATTACAACCAGTTCGTCGTGCCGGCGACCCCGTTTTCCCAGGGCAACGCCAACTATCGCGACGTCAATCAGAACCGGCGAACCGACGCCTGGTTCTACCCCCAAGTCGGCGAGAGCACCCTCATCGCCATGTTCAACTTGCTGCAGGCGGATGGGTTTAATCCGCTCATCTATAAGGGCCTGCGCTTCCTCGCCCCGGCCGAAGAGCTGCATCGGTATCCAGCGCTTGGGAAGATCCTCTCCAAACCGTTCACCCCTGGGGAGCTGCTGGACCACATCAGCCGCTGCGACGTGAAACTCTCCGAGCCGCCTGAGCAGTTCCTCCCCCGGATCATCGCCAGGGCCCGGGCGGTGGAAGACGCCGAGCACGGCGAGGGATTCTGGACCGACCACTGGACGTACAACCTCGATCTGCTGGAAAGTTATCTGGCCCTCTACCCCGACCGGCTGCGCGCACTCTTGCTGGAGGAGCGCGTCTTCACGTTCTATGACAACACGCACGTCGTGCTGCCGCGCGCAAAAAAGTACGTCCTCGCCAAAGGCGTCGCGCGCCAATTCCATGCGGTGCGCCTGGATCCGGAAAAGCATGCGCTGGTGCATGGCAGAACCGAGGACCCGCACCGGATGCGCGCCGAGCACGGCCGCGGGCCGGTCTACACGACGACGCTGGCGGTGAAGATGCTGGCGGTCATCGCCAATAAGCTGGCCTCGCTCGATCCCTCCGGACTTGGCATCGAGATGGAGGCGGATAAGCCCAATTGGTATGACGCGCTCAACGGCCTGCCCGGCCTCTTCGGCTCATCGTTATGCGAAACGTTCGAGCTGAAGCGCTGGATGCAATGTCTTTCCCAGGCGTTGGCCGCGCGGCACCCTCCGCTCTCCGCCTCAATCGCCGTGCCGGAGGAGTTGGCCGCCTTCATCAGCCAGCTTGAGCAAGCCCTCGCCCAGCCGCAGGCGCAGTACTGGGAGGCAAGTGCCTCGGCGAAGGAAGCGTACCGCGAGCAGATCCGGCTCGGATGGTCGGGACAAGAAGACGCGTTCGCCATCGACCGGCTGCTGCGGTTCTTGCAGGCCGGCATCGGCAACGTCTCGCGCGGCATCGCTAAAAGCAGTGCTGCGGCAGGCGGGCTCCCTCTGAGCTACTTCACGCATGAAGCGCTCGCCTACGCCGAATCCACCGGGCCGCATCCGGCGATCACCCTAAAGCGCCGCCGCTCGCGCGCGCTGCCCCTCTTTCTTGAAGGCCTCGTCCATGCGCTGAGGCAGGAGCCGCGCCCAGCCAAGGCCCGGGCGCTGTACCGCGCAGCGCGCAAAAGCCCGCTGTACGACGCGCGGCTGAAGATGTACCGTGTCTGCGAGCTGCTCACCAAGGAGCCTGAAGACATCGGCCGCTGCCGCGTCTTTAGCCCTGGCTGGCTTGAGCATGCGTCGATCTGGCTGCACATGGAGTACAAATTTCTGCTTGAGCTGCTGCGCTGCGGGCTGCACGAGGAGTTCTACGAGGAGTTCTTCAACGCGCTGATTCCCTTCCAGCCCCCGGCGCGGTATGGGCGCAGCATCCTGGAAAACAGCTCATTCTTAGTCAGCAGCGCGCACGCCGATGCCTCGCTGCATGGGGCGGGGTTCGTGGCGCGCCTCTCCGGGGCCACGGCGGAGTTCTTGCAGATGTGGCTGTGGATGATGGTAGGGCGCGCCCCGTTTCAGATGAACCCCGCCTTTTCAGGAAAGGGCGGGGTGAACAGCCGGGGGCAGCTGGAGCTGCGATTCGCTCCTATCCTGCACGGCAAACTCTTCGATCAGGCCGGACGATTGTCGTTCACTTTTCTTGGCGCGACGCGCGTGACGTACCGCAATCCGTGGCACCGCTCAACGTTCGGAGCCAAGGCGGTGCAACCGAGCGCAGCACAGCTTACCCTGCGCGATGGGCGCCAAGTCGACATCCCCGGCGGCATCATCCCGGCACCCTACGCCGAGCAGATCCGCCAGGGCGAGGCGGCGTCGATTGAGATGACGCTGGCGGCTGCGGGCGCGGCTTCCTCGAGAGCGCCTCGCTGATCGTCCGAAGCAGCGCGGCGTTATCGATGGGTTTGCTGATGATCCCGTCGGCCTTGTTGCGGATGTCCACGGTCATGGCGGAGGCGTCGTCATGGTAGATCGAAAACAAGACGACTGGGCACTCTGGCCTGGCCGCTTTCAGCGCATCTAACACCGCCTTGCCGTCCATCTCCGGCATCCGAAAATCGGTGATGACGAGGTCGAAGGGCTCGGTGAGCGCTTTCTCCAATCCCTCTTTGCCTGAGCAAGCCGTCGTCACCTCGAAGGCGCCGTCCCGCTCGAGATTGAGCTTGGTGAACTTGCAGATCGACGGTTCGTCATCGATCAGCAGAATTTTTTTCCTCGCCATGCGTTCCTCTGAAGCGGCGACCATCGGGGTCGCCGCGGAATGCCGAGCGCGACGGGCGCTCGGCCTTAGATGTGAAACGCCATCGCCACGGTGGTCCCCTGCCCGGGCGCACTGCGCAAAACAATGGCCCCGCGGTGGTGCTCGATGATCGCCCGGCTGATGGACAACCCCAACCCTGTGCCTTCTTCGGGCGGCTTGGTGGTGAAAAATGGGTCGAAGACTTTGCTCAGCGCGTCCTCCGGGATGCCGATGCCGGTATCCTGCACCTCGCACACCACTACGCGCTCGCCCGCTTGAAACTCTCCCAGCCTTAGGCGGGTGAGCGGATCATCAGCCGCCAACAGCCGCTCAGCAGCGCGGATCGTCAAGGTCCCTCCGGCCGGCATGGCGTGAAGGGCGTTGACGATGAGATTGATGAAGACTTGCTGCATTTGGTTGTCATCCAGCATCACCATCGGCAGCGTCTCAGGCACCTCGATGAGGATCTGCACGTTGCCGACGGCGGCTTGGCGGCCGAGGAGCTCAAGCGATTTTGACACCAACGCATGGAGGGCCACCGGGGAGAGCTGAAGGCGCGAGGGGCGGGAGTAGCTTAAGAGCTCGCGGACGATCCGATCCGCCCGGATGACCGCGTCTCTGATCAGGTGAATCGCCTCGGCATACCGCCTGTCGTCTGACGGCAATTCGCCCTGGAGATAGTCGACCCCTTGCGTGATGACCTGCAGCGGATTTTTCACCTCATGGGCGATCCCGCTGGCCAGCCGCCCCACCACGCTCATCTTCTCGGCCTGGATGAGCTGTGTTTGCGCCATCTGCAAGCGCTCGTGGGAGTTTTTCAAATCCGCCAGCACATTGAGCACCGCCCGTTCCCGCTTCAGCAAGTCCACGTTCGCCTGGCGCAATTGCTCTTCGGAGCGCTTGCGCTCGGTGATGTCGGTGAGCAGCGACAGCACGCCGATGATCGCCCCGTTCGCATTCCGCAGCGGCGCGGCCAAGACGCTCACCTCCACCAGTGAACCGTCCTTGCGCAGGCACGGCCGCTCAAGCGCGTGGCCCGTGCCGGCCAGTTCCTCTTGCATCACCGTACGGAAATCCTCCTGGCGACCCTCGGGCACGATCGGCACGAGCTTGCCAACAACCTCCTGCTCGCTCCACCCGAACAAGCGCTCCGCCGCAGGGTTCCACGTTAGGACCTCGCCCTGCGCATTCATGGACAGGATGGCGACAGGCGAGGCCTGCACCACCGCCTGCAAGGCGTTGGCGGTTTGGCGAAGATTCGCCGTCATCCGTTCGGCCAAGGCCGCGGCGCGGTTTTTGGCCGTGGTCAGGACGTGGACCAGCATCGATACCAGCCCGCTTAACAGCGCTCCGATTCCCAACACCATCCAGGGGAGGAACTCCTCAAGGCGGGGCAGTTCCGGCCGCGATGGAGTGGCAAAGATCAGGGTCCATGTCCGTCCGCCCACCCCCACGGTCGTTGCCCGCTGCAAGCCGCCTGCGATGGGGCGCGCCGCCTCGGTCGCCGGATGAACGTCATACAACCGATGCTCGCCATCGAGCAGCGCGCCATCGAAGATTTCAACGTCCCATTCCGGCGCCAGGGCCCTGATCCTGACCGCCTCGGCCACCAGGGCCTGCGCATGGATCACCGATGTGACAAACCCTTGCAGCGCGGCTCGCCGCTGCTCCGGCGTGCCGTGCGGCACCCCGTTGCGGTAGATCGGCAAGACCAGCCGAATACTCGACTCTGGCTTGCCCTGATCCTGCGAGAAGATCATCCGCCCGGTGGCGCTGAGTTCGCCGCTATCTCTGGCTCGCTCGCACGCCTCTCTGCGAGAGGCCTCGGTGCGAATATCGAAGCCCAGCGCCGAGTCACCCTGGTTCATCGGGTAGAGGTACGTGTTCACGTAGTATTCTTCCCGCTGGCCAGGCGGGTGGATCTGAAACTCCGGGTAGCCCTCCGCATGCACGCTGGTGTCGGTTCGCACTCGCTGGATGAATGCGTCGACCGCATCGGCCGGCACGCGTTCAACGAAGCGGATCCCAACCGCCCCTGGGTAGGGCGCGATCTGGTTGACCCGGTTCACATACGTCACGAATTCATCGCGCTCCACCGACCGGCTCGCGGCATACAACCCTTGAACGCCCTGCAACAGGCTCACATACAGCTTCAGCCGCTGATCCAAGTCCGCGGTGATCTCGGCCGCCCTCTGCTCAAACCGTTTCGCGGCAAGCGCCGAACGGACGTGCAGCGTGTATCGCCATGCGAACCACGTGGCGGTCAGCAAGACGCCAAACGTCGCCGTGGCAAGGGCGATGCCTCCGCTCGCCGGATGTCGGGCTCTCATCCGGATGATGGGAGCGAGCGTTTCAGCGCTTCAAAGCTGACATCGTACGGCGCTGGACGTCCGAGTGCTTGGGAGAGGTCATTCACTTCGCGTTTCAGCTCGATCATGCGGTTCTCGCGGTCAACGGTCACATGTTTGAATCGCTCCAGTTCGGAGATGTTCTCCACGAGCATGGCTTCATTCCGCTTGCGATCGGTGATGTCGATGAGGACGGCCAGGACGCGCGCGCCCTCGGGAGTCTCCATGGGGTTGAGCCCGATCTCAAAGGGAATTTCTGTCCCGTCCTTCCGTCGGGCAAGCAGAATGCGGCCGGCGCCCAGCACGCGGGGTTTCGCATGAGCAAAAAATGCCTTGGCGTAGCTGGGGTGCGTGTGTCTGAAGCGCTCTGGCACGAGGAGCTCGACCGACTGGCCGATGAGCTCCTCGGGCGCGTAGCCGAAGAGGCGCGCCACCTGCGAGTTGGCGAACGTGATGTTTCCTGCGTGGTCAACCAGCAGGATGGCGCTGGGGACCGATTCGACGACCAGGCGGAAGCGCTCCTCGTTCTCCCGCAGCGTCTGCTCCCTCAAGCGGCTCGGCCGGATCACCCAGCGATAGAGCGCCGGCGCGCTCAAGAGGCTCAGCAGAACCCCATCTGCGAGACTGAGCCACGCGCTCGCGCGCAGCCCCGCCAACGATAGCAGCAGCATCACCGCAACTTCCACAACCGCGATGATGCCACACGTGCGCAGCATCGCCGTGGAAAACCTGATCGGGCGCTGCCCGATGCCGGCCGGCGGCTTAGGACGCATCCGAGGCGGGCGGGAAACGTGGGGAAAAAAACCCGAGCGGTGTGGTGGGCGGCGGTTGCTGGCGCGGCGAGCGAGCACGCACGTGTTTCAACCAGTGCGCACGGCGGGCTTGCCGAAGCGCGTGCCTGACGCGGCGGATCTGGCCCTGGAGCTCAGCTCTCGAAATATCCAGTTCCTTGAGCCGCTGCCTTAGCAACTGCTCGACCGCGCGGCAGGGGCATTGCCGGCTCTCCAAAAGCTGCACCACGTCTCGAATCTCTCGCAAGCGCAGCCCAAGGTGCTGGGTTTTCCGGATAAACTCGAGCCGGTCGAGGGTCGTCGCGTCATACGCCCGATAGCCGGAGAGGGTCCGGGAGGCTTTCGGCAGCAAGCCGATGGCTTCATAGTACCGAATGGTTTTTGGAGTAAGCGCCACCTTCTTGGCGATTTCACCAATCTGATACTGCGCCATGATCAGGCATGATACACGTTCCAGTGGCTGGAAAGTCAAGACCAGACTTTCGGCCTGAGGAGGAAACCCAACGTCTATGATTTATCTCATATACTACAACGGGGCGCGCAGGAATCAAGAACCATCGCACGTGTGCTACAATAGGGTTCCTCATGTCAGCGCTGAGCACCGATCATACGGCCACCATCAGCCGTTGCTATGTCCCTCTTGCCAACGAAGGGGGCGCGTTGTCCTGGACCTCACCGACGCTGCAAGGCGGGCTGGCCCTCAGCCATCATGAGTATCTGACCCCGCCTCTGACGGCGGAAGACCTGCCGCATACGCTGATTCGGCGGAATTGTTGGATTGTTGAGCCTCGGAAGACTCCATGGTCGGCCGCCACAGCCGCCAACCGCACCATCGATATGGGCCCTGGATGGTTTCAGCTCGCCACACGGACATCACGCTTTACGGTCACCATCACGTTATGGTGCCCAGCCGACAGGCCTGAACCGATTGAGCTGATGCGCATCACCGTGACCAACACTTCCGCGCGGCCGCTGCGATTCATGCCGTATGCCGCCATCCCGATGTTTTGCCGCTCGGCCGATCACGCGCGCGATCACCGGCATGTGACGGTGCTGCTCCACCGAATGCGCATCATCCCGCATGGCGTCATGGTGAAACCGGTGATGTCGTTTGATGAGCGGGGACACCGGCCGAATCGCACCCTGTACACGGTCTTGGCCTTCGGACCGCGGGGCCAAGCACCGACGGACGTCTGGGCGCGCGAGGAAGATTTTCTTGGGCCGTGCGGAACATTCGTGTCACCCGCCGCGGTCTGGCAGCAGCAGCGCGCCCCTCGGTATCGTCAAAAAGACCTGGGCGGCCGCGAGGCGATCGGGGCGTTCCGCTTCTCCTCCTGCCGGCTGGCCCCGGGTGCCAGCACTCACTACCTGCTGCTGTCCGGGATTTCCCGCGATCCGGACAGGCCGCGCCGATGGACCCGTTGGGCCAAACACCCAGCGTCGGCGGCGCGCTCCCTTCGCGCCACGCAGGCCTTCTGGCAAGAGCAGTCGCGCCGCGTGTGCTTTTCAACCGCAGATCGAGCGCTCAACGGCTGGCTCTCCTGGGTGAATATCCAACCGGTCCTGCGCCGGCTCTACGGCAATTCTTTCCTTCCGCAATTTGACTATGGCCGCGGCGGGCGCGGCTGGCGGGATTTGTGGCAAGATGGGTTGGCCTTGCTGCTGTCTGATCCGGCGGCGGTCAAGCCGATGCTGTTGCACAATATCGGCGGGGTGCGGATTGACGGCTCCAACGCCACCATTATTGGGCGCGACGGCCGCTTCATCGCCGACCGCAATCATATTCCTCGCACCTGGATGGATCATGGGGCGTGGCCGACCCACGCGATCCTGCGCTATCTTGATCACACCGGCGATCTTCGATTCCTGCTGGAGCCGCGAGCCTATTTCCGCGACCCGCAGCTGTTCCGCTGCCGGAGGCGCGATGAGGGATGGACCGAAGCGTACGGATTTCAATTGCGCACGCGGCGCGGAAACATCTTCCGCGGGTCGGTGCTGCAGCATCTGCTGGTCCAGCACCTGACCGCGTTTTTCAACGTCGGCGAGCACAATGTCTGCCGCCTGGAGGGCGCGGATTGGAACGATGGGCTGGACATGGCGGCCGAACGAGGAGAATCGGTGGCCTTCACCTCGTTGTACGCGTGGAACCTGCAGCGGCTGGCACGGCTCGCCGAGCGGCTGCGCGCGCGAGGCATCGCCGCCCTCGACGTGCCGGAGGAGCTGTTGCTGTTGCTGGACCGGCTGCCGCGAGGAGCGCGCGTCAACTACGCCAGCTCGTCCGCGAAACGCCGGCGCCTTGAGGCCTATCTTCAACGCGTGAGCCGCGACGTGTCCGGGCGCACGGCGCGCGTGCCTCTCGCGGATCTCGCGCGCGACCTGACACAGAAACATGACGACCTCGCGCGAAGGATCCAGCGGCAGGAGTGGGTCACCGCGAAGGGCGAGGGCTGGTTCAACGGCTACTACGATAACGCCGGCCGCCGCGTTGAGGGTGTGAGGGATGGGCGGGTAAGGATGACGCTGACCGGCCAGGTGTTTCCGATCATGTCCGGCATCGCCACCGATGAGCAGGTCGATCGCGCCATCCGCGCCGTCAATCGCTTTCTGCGCGATCCGCGGCGCGGAGGCATTCGGCTCAACACCAATTTCGGAGTACCACAGCCGTCGTTGGGGCGGGCGTTTGCGTTCGCCTACGGCGAGAAGGAAAATGGCGCCATCTTCAGCCACATGGCGGTGATGTACGCGTATGCGTTGTACGTGCGGCGAAAGCCCCAGGCGGGACGCGAGGTCTGGCACGCGCTGTATCGTCTCGCGAATGCGCCGGCGGCGAAGCTGTTGCCCGGCCTGCCGGAATATTTCAATGCCGAAGGTCGCGGGATGTACGGGTATCTGACCGGCTCAGCCTCATGGCTGATCGACCTGCTGCTGACCCAAGTCTACGGCGTGCGAGGCGAGGACGGCCATCTCGTCTTGGATCCGCAGCTGACCCGCGAAGATTTCGGCAACCGCCGTGAGCTCGCCGTCGAATGCACGTTCGCCCAACACCGGCTGCTGATCCGCTACCACGCTTCTCCGCATCGCGTTGGAGCATCATCGATGGTCCAGGAGATTCGCGTGGAGGGCAAGCGCCTTCGCTGCGTTCGGCGGCCCACAGGAGGCGCGCGCATCGATCGCGGCCTGCTTGAACGGCTCCACGCCAAACACCCCCTGGCGCTGCAAGTCACGCTCTCTTCGTCTCACTCTTGACAAAATTTTTCATCGTTATATGCTCATAGGTGAATCGAGGAGTCGATAACGCGTTCGTGAAGGTGCTCACCCACCCCGTGCGGTTGCGCATCCTTGTCGTAACCGTATCCTCGTCACTTCCATGGTATTGAACATTCGTGAAGCCGCCGCACTCTTGAACGTCACACCGGACACGCTCCATCAGTGGATCAAGACCAGGGGGCTTCCGGCGCACCGAGTCCGTGAGCATTATCGCTTCAATCAGAGTCAGTTGCTGGAGTGGGCGACCGCGGAGGGCATTCCTTTATCACCGGCGCCCTCGCGCCTGCTGATGCTCACACAAGCGCTGGAACGGGGCGGGATTGTGCATGACCTGCCAGGGAAGGACATGCGGATGGCGCTCAAAGAACTCGTCGGCCAATTGCCATTGCCTCCGGAGATTGACCGGATCTTCCTCCTGCGGATGCTGCTGGCCCGTGAGCGACTCGGATCAACAGGCATCGGGGAAGGCATCGCCGTGCCTCACGTCCGTAACCCCATCGTCCTGCGCGTGCCCACCCCGCTCGTCTCGCTGGCCTTCCTGCGCCAGCCGGTGGACTTTCATGCCCTCGACGGCAAACCGGTCTCAATGCTCTTCACGTTGGTCACCCCGACTGTGCGCATGCATCTGACCCTGCTGTCACGGCTCGCCTTCGTGCTCCATGATGCCGCCTTGCGGAACACCTTACATCCGCGGGCTGCCCGCGAGATGATTCTCAAGCACTTCTCCCGCATCGAACTGCAGTTACAACCCGCGTCTGAGACGATGGCTGCCAGGAAACATCAATCATGACGCTGTTTCTTTCAGCGCTCACAATCCTGGGAGTCTCAGCAGGTTGTGCGGCTCTGGCAGGCCGCAACCAACGATGGGTGACAATCTGGGGCGTTGGTGGAGCCGTCATCGGCTGCTTCCTTGGGTTGATGCCCGCCATCCATGCGCTCACGACGGGTGCCCTGCCGCCATTTCGCGCCGCCTGGCAGGTTCCGTATGGTGAGTTCTTTCTCGTCCTTGATCCGTTGAGCGCCTTTTTTCTCTTGCCTATTTTCGGCGTATCCGCCCTCGCCGCCATCTACGGCAGTGAGTACCTGAAACCGTTCAGCACGCACAGGTCGCTGGGGCCGATCTCTGCTTGGTTGAATATCCTGATCGCCTCGATGGCGCTGGTCGTGGCCGCGCGCAACGCTGTCCTGTTTCTTGTGGCGTGGGAGGTGATGTCGCTGGCCTCCTTCTTCCTGGTCACCTTCGAAGATGAACGCGAGGATGTCCGGGAAGCGGGCTGGACCTACCTCGTGGCCACACATCTCGGGACAGCATTCCTCTTCGTGTTCTTCACGCTGCTTGGTCGGCACGCAGGTTCCATGGATTTCGATCAGTTGACGGCCATCAGCGCTGCGTCGCCTACCTTGGCGGTAGTCCTGTTCCTTTTGGCGCTTGTAGGGTTTGGCACCAAGGCCGGCTTCATGCCGCTGCATGTGTGGTTACCGGAAGCCCATCCGGCAGCGCCGAGTCATGTCTCTGCAGTGATGTCCGGCGTGATGATCAAGCTCGGCATCTATGGCATCCTGCGGACGCTGACGTTCCTGGGTCCTCCGCCGGCCTGGTGGGGTCTGACCCTCCTGATGATTGGCGTGACCTCGGGCGTGCTGGGTGTGGCGTTTGCCTTGGCCCAGCATGATTTGAAACGGCTGCTGGCCTATCACAGCGTCGAGAATATCGGCATCATCGCGCTGGGCATGGGCATCGGGCTGCTTGGCCAGTCCGCGGGGCAGCCGGTGATGAGCTGGCTAGGATTCAGCGGAGCGCTCCTGCATGTGCTCAACCACAGCCTGTTCAAGGGACTGCTGTTCCTCGGGGCAGGCTCGGTGCTCCATGCGACGGGCACGCGAGAACTGGATCGGCTCGGCGGATTGTTCAAGGCGATGCCATGGACCGGCACAGCCTTTCTCGTCGGGGCCACGGCCATCTGCGGTCTGCCGCCGTTGAACGGCTTCATCAGCGAGTGGTTGATCTACGTGGGGGGGTTTCACGGGTTTCTGGCGTTCACGACGCGCAGCGGGATGTGGCTCGGGCTGGGTATTGCGGCGCTGGCGTTGATCGGCGGCTTAGCGGCGGCGTGCTTTGCCAAGGCTTTTGGCACGGTGTTCCTTGGGAGTCCTCGCGAAGCACAGGCTCATTCGGTTCATGAAGCCGGCCCAGCCATGCTGATCCCGATGATGGGACTTGCAGGAAGCTGTCTGGCGATTGGGCTGTGGCCTCATGGTGTCGTGCAATTCATCATGCCAGCCATCAGTTCCATCACTGGCGCATCGCTGCCGGTGGACGCTGCGGGAATCGCCTCCACCTTGGCCGGACTGCGGCTGGTCAGCGCGACGGCCGCGCTACTCCTCTGCATCACGCTTGCGCTGGTCGTGTTGCGCCGGCTGCTACTCAAGACCCGGCCGATCAACCAAGCGTTCACATGGGGTTGTGGCTACGCGGCCCCGACAGCCCAGATGCAGTACACCGCGTCCTCCTTTGCGCAGCCGTTAGGGAGGCTGTTTCAGAGTGTCTTGCGAACACAATCCCACGAGCAGGCTCCTGCCGGGTATTTCCCTGATTCGGCGCACCGGACATCCCACACCCCTGATGTGGCAACCACATACCTGTTCCTCCCGTTGTTCGCCAGGATCAAGCGCGGCCTTGAGGCGCTTCGGTGGCTGCAGCAGGGCCGGGTCCAGTTGTATCTGCTCTACATCTTTCTCACGCTCGTGGTGCTGCTGGTGTGGAAACTCGGGGTCTGACGCAATGTCGGCCATCCAACTGCTGTGGTCTCTTGGCTTGGTGATCGGGGGTCCCCCGCTGTTGTTGGGGGTGATTCACAAGACGAAGGCGATCCTCACAGGCCGCATTGGCGCGCCGGTGCTGCAACCGTATTACGACTTGTGGAAGCTCCTGCAGAAGGGTGCTGTCTACAGCCGGACCACGTCATGGGTGTTCCGAGCGGGTCCGCTGGTTTCGCTGGCGGCGTTCCTGACCGCAGCCTTGTTCGTCCCGCTTGCCGCACCTTCAACGCTCCTCTCGTTCTGGGGAGACGTGGTGCTCTGGGCCTATCTCGTTGGCGTGGCCCGCTTCATCACCGTGCTCGCAGCACTCGATACCGGCTCGAGCTTTGAAGGGATGGGTGCCAGCCGCGAAGTCACGTTTGCCAGTTTGGCGGAGCCGGCGCTGTTGGTCGCACTCGCGGTGATCGCCAAGGTGACAGGTAGCGTGCAGTTGTCCGAGATGTTCGGCCCGGTCTTGGGATCGGCCTGGCGCACGGCCGGTCCGGCACTTGCGCTGGCAGCCGCCAGCCTCTTCCTCGTGCTGCTAGCGGAAAACGCCCGTATGCCCGTTGACGATCCCACGACTCACCTGGAGTTGACGATGATCCATGAAGTGATGGTGCTCGACCACGGCGGTCCTGATTTTGCGTTCATCCTCTATGGCAGTGCGCTGAAGCTGTTCCTGTTCGGCGTCCTGCTCGTCCGGCTTCTCATGCCCGTGCACATCGGCGTGCCCTGGATGGATCTTAGTATGCTCATCACTGGGCTGTTGGGCCTGGCGGTCGTCATTGGCGTCGTGGAGTCCTCGATGGCGCGGCTTCGCTTAATCCGTGTGCCGCAACTGCTCGTCACCTCAGGTGTGCTGGCCGCTGTCGGCCTGCTGCTGGTGTGGAGGTAGGCGGCTATGGCGCAGGGCGTTGACCTGATTCTGGTGCTAGCCATGCTGTTGAATTTCCTTGTCCTGGGCAGTAGCCGACTCAGGGCCTGCATCCGGGCGGTGGCCTTTCAAGGCGTATTGTTGAGCATCCTGCCGCTCCTACTGCATCAGGGCGGCCTGGCGGTCCATATGGTTGCGTTATCGGCAGGCATGCTAACACTCAAAGGATTCTTGTTTCCCTGGCTGCTGCTGCGTACCTTGCGCGATGGCTCCATGCGTGCTGAAATCGAGCCGCTCATTGGATTCACGGCATCCCTGCTCGTGGGAGCCATCGCCACCGTCGCGGCATTCCTCCTGTCCTCCCGGCTGCCGTCACTGCCGTCCCTAACCTCATCGCTGCTGGTGCCGGCCGCCATGGCCACGCTGCTCATCAGCCTTGTGGTGTTGGTGTCCCGCACCAAAGCGCTCACGCAGGTGCTCGGGTATCTGATGCTCGAGAACGGCATCTTCCTGTTCGGGCTGACCCTCGTCCAGAGCATGCCCCTGCTGGTGGAGCTGGGCGTCCTG
The DNA here is from genome assembly GCA_016209275.1 of Candidatus Omnitrophota bacterium. NCBI lineage: Bacteria > Pseudomonadati > Candidatus Omnitrophota > Candidatus Omnitrophota bacterium. Next base: position 4,548 of record JACQWM010000022.1, on the reverse strand, counting down.
CTAGATCTCTTCGCCGGCGTCTTCATCATGGGGATTGTCATCTACCACATCAGCCGGGAATTCGATCATATCGATACGTATCATCTGACCATCCTGAAAGACTGACCGCGATGTTGCTTGGACTCGTGCTCATTCCGCTGCTTGCCGCCGGAGGCGCTTTTCTGCTCCGCTCAAACAGCCGGCGGTTGGGGCTGCTCATCGGGACCGCGCTCCTCCATCTGGCTCTTGTGGTCTTTTCCTGGCGTGTTGACCCGCATCCGCTTCTGGGGGGGTGGCTGGCTCTCGATGCGATCGGCCTGATATTTCTGACGCTGGTCAGCGTCGTGTTCATATGCGCATCACTCTACGCCGTCGAGTATCTCCGCCGTGAAGCCCGTCGCTCCAACCGCACCTTTGTGGGATGCCTGCTGGGATTCCTCGCCGCTATGAGCCTCGTCACCATGAGCCAACATCTGGGATTGCTGTGGGTCGCCGTGGAGGGCACGACGCTGGCCAGCGCGCCGCTGATTTATTTCCATCACAGTCAGCGGTCGCTTGAGGCCACGTGGAAGTATCTCCTCCTATGCTCCGTGGGGATTGCCCTAGCCCTCTTAGGGACGTTTTTCGTCGCCATGGCAGGCTCAGGCCACGGAGGAGGAGACCAACCCTCCCTCGTGGTCAGCGAGCTGATCAGCGCTGCCGGCCAGCTGCATCTGCCGTGGCTGAAAGGCGGTTTCCTCTTCTTCCTGGTCGGATACGGCACCAAGATGGGGCTGGCCCCGTTCCACACCTGGCTGCCGGATGCGCACAGCGAGGCGCCGTCGCCGGCATCAGCCCTATTGTCAGGAGCGTTGCTCAACTGCGCGTTTCTCGGCATCCTGCGTCTCTTTCAGGTGTGTGTGGCGGCCGGGTTAGGCGCATTCGTCCAGGAGTTGCTTGTGGTGTTTGGCGTGTTCTCGCTCGTTGTCGCGGCGGTCTTCATCGTCGGGCAATCAGATTACAAGCGCCTCCTGGCTTACTCCAGCATCGAGCATATGGGGATTCTGTCGCTGGGGGTCGGCCTCGGAGGGGCCGGAGCCTATGGGGCCATGCTGCACGCGGTGAACCACTCGCTGACGAAAGCGCTGCTGTTCTTCGTGGCAGGCAATATTCTCCTGGCTCACGGGACGAAGCTTGCCGCTGACGTCAGAGGCCTTTTGCGCCGTCTGCCTGTGTCTGGAGCGCTGCTGCTCGGCGGGTTTTTTGCGATCACCGGCGCTCCTCCCTTTGGGCTATTCCTGAGCGAATTCACGATCTTGAATGCCGCCGTCAGCCAGGGCCGCATGGTGGTCGCTGCCCTGTATCTCATCTTGCTGGCAGTGGTCTTTCTTGGCATGGGGGCTATTATTCTGCCAATGGCTCAGGGCCAGCCTGCGGATATGGCGACCGGCAGCCCGCACGCAGGAAGAGAATCAGGGTTGCTGGTGGGTGTGCCCCTGGCGTTACTGATCGCTGTGCTCGTACTCGGCCTCTATGTGCCTCCCAGCGTGAACGCGGCGCTGAGCCATGCGGCACAGCTCGTTGGAGGAGTCCCATGATCCTCAAAAATCCTCAGGCGGTGGATGAGGCGGCCCTGCCGGTGCTGCCGATACAGGAATTCCGCAGCACGGTGCTTCGCGCCGTTTTAGAGGGCGCGCGCCTGTCGGCGTTCTTCGGCCGGTTCATCAATGGGAAGGTGAAACTGTATGCCCTGCTCGCCCATGATGAGACAGGGGAATGCACCGCCATTGCCACGATCGTGCAGGATGCGTATCCGTCCCTGACGCCTGAGTGCCCGCAGGCGCAGGGGTTTGAGCGGGAGGTGGCGGAGCAATTCGCCATCAGGGCTGAAGGACATCCCTGGCTGAAACCTGTTCGCTCTCATCGCAGCCCCTATCCCTTTTTCCAGGTCACCGGAGAGGAAACGCATGAAGTTGCGGTTGGCCCGGTGCATGCTGGAATCATCGAGCCTGGGCATTTCCGGTTTCACTGCCAGGGGGAGCGCATCCTCCATCTGGAAATCCAGCTCGGGTATCAGCATCGCGGGGTTGAACAGCTGCTCGCAGGCAGCCCGGCAAAGCGGATGCCGATATTGGCTGAATCCATCGCTGGAGACACGGTCATCGGCCATGGCCTCGCGTTCTGTGAAGCGATGGAAACTCTCGGCGGATGCCAGATCAGCCCGCGAGCTCAGGCGTTGCGTGGTGTGGCCCTGGAGCTTGAACGGCTGGCCAATCACGCCGGCGATTTGGGAGCGCTTGGCACGGATGTTGGATTCCTGCCGGCCGCGGCGTATTTCGGGCGGTTGCGGGGCGAATTCCTCAACCTGCTCATGGAACTGACCGGCAGCCGCTATGGTCGAAGCTTCCTGCGTCCAGGCGGCGTATCGTATGACCTGAGTGAAACCCAGCGGACTGATTTTGAGCAACGGCTCGCACGGGCTCAGAAGGAGTTACAAACATTTGCACGCATGCTCTTTGACACGCCGTCCGTCATCGACCGGTTTGAGGGCACGGGTATCGTGACACGACAGGTCAGTGAGGCGCTGGGATTTGTCGGCTCAGTTGCCCGGGCCTGCGGCAGCCATCGTGACGTCCGGCACGATCATCCCTCAGGCATCTATCAATTCTCCCACCTTCCCATGATGACGGCTGACACCGGAGACGTGCACGCGCGGGCGCTGGTCCGATGGCTAGAGGCTGAGCGTTCCCTGGTATTCCTGCGTGAGCAACTGACCAGCCTGCCGGAAGGCGAACTGCACATGCCGTGTTCGCCGATGATGCCCAACCGCGTGGCCTTTTCCATGGTGGAAGGATGGCGCGGGGAGATCGTGCACGTGGCGATCACTGATGCGCAGGGCAGCATCGCCCGATACAAGGTCATTGACCCATCCTTCCATAATTGGATGGGGTTGGCGATGGCGGTGAGAAACGGGGAGATTTCCGATTTTCCGTTGTGCAACAAGAGTTTTAACCTCTCGTATGCCGGGCATGATTTGTAAGGTATCTGGATGCTGAAGATTCTTGCGACGCGAGTTGAGCAGGGCTGCCGAACGCTGCCGTTTCCAAGTGCCTTGGCGACATTGCCGGAGCGGTTTCGCGGCCGCCCAACGCTCGATCACAGCAAATGCCCCGATGGCTGCCAGGCCTGTGCCGACGCCTGTCCGGTGCAAGCTCTCCAGGCAGGTGGCGCGATGCAACTTGACCTTGGACGCTGCCTGTTCTGTCGGGACTGTCTTGACGCCTGCCCTGAAGGCGCGATCGCGTACACGCGCGATTATCGTCTCGCGTCAACGAAACGGCAGGACCTGGTCTTACAGGGCGATGAAGTGCCGCGCGTTCATGCGCTTGATCAAAAGATGCGCAAGCTCTTCGGCCGTTCGCTGAAACTACGCGAGGTTTGCGCCGGCAGTTGCAATGGCTGCGAGATGGAGCTGCAGGCGCTGAACAATGTGGTATTTGATCTTGGGCGCTTCGGAGTCCAATTCGTCGCTTCCCCGCGCCATGCCGACGGCCTCATCGTGACCGGGCCTGTGACGGAAAACATGCGCGTTGCACTTCTCAACACGTATGAAGCGATCCCATCTCCGAAGTTGGTCATTGCGGTGGGAGCCTGTGCGATCAGCGGCGGACCATTCCGCGACAGCGCGCAGGTTCGCAACGGCGTCGAGGGCTTACTTCCCGTTGATTTGTATCTTCCCGGCTGTCCGCCGCATCCGCTGACGCTGCTTGATGGCCTGTTGCGGCTGCTTGGCCGTATTGAAGACCAAACGGCGGTTAATTATCCCCGGTCTGACTGAGGAGATTTCGGATGGCTTCCACCAGCGGTGTCGCTCCGCGGCCTTTTTCGATATAGGCGGCAGCGCCTAGCTCGCGGCAGCGGTCTTCATCTTCCAACACGCCCTTGCCGCTGAAGACCGCGATGATCGGAATATCGCGGGCATTCTGATTTCTCTTCAGCGTCTCGGTCACGGCAAACCCGTCCTTTTTCGGCAACAAGAGATCCAGCACGATCAGATCCGGGTGCCGGGTGGTGGCGAACTCAATCGCCTGCTCTCCGTCGGTCGCGGTGAAGACCTCAAAGCCTTCCAGCTCCAGCCGCTTGCCGACCATCTTGATGATGCTGGGCTCATCGTCGACGAGGAGAATGCGCCACTGCTTCTCACTCATGACTTCTTCGGCTCACAGCTCCCCTTCTGGCACGGACAGCAGCAGCAGACCGAGCCGAGCAGTGTTAGCACACCGGCCACCCCGATCACGCCATAGACGATGCGCGCCCCCATCCCTTCGCCAAGCAGCGCGGCGACCAGATTCAGGTTGAAGACGCCGACGAGCCCCCAGTTGATCGCCCCGAGTGCCGCGAGCAACGCCGCCACCTTGCACACCCCGCACTTCTTCCCGCTTGCCATGATCCACTTATGAAAACGCTCTGCAACACCCAAACTCCGACCCATGCGATCGGTCGTGAACGCCCTGAGGCGTTGCGACCGTTCCCTGACTCCCATCGCGGAGTCCCCTCGGAGGAGGCGACTCAGTCACTTATGCGTGCACA
>JACQWM010000021.1 GCA_016209275.1 Candidatus Omnitrophota bacterium | reverse complement strand
GATGGGATTTGAACCCACGACTTTCACGTTGGCAACGTGACGCTCTACCACTGAGCTACTCCCGCATATGTATCGACGGTGGGCGGAAGAGGATTCGAACCTCCAAGGGTTTCCCCGACGGCTCCTAAGGCCGTTGCGTCTACCAGTTCCGCCATCCGCCCGCGCGAACTGAATGGTGCCTCGCTCCGCTTTGTTGATCCCAGCGTCGCTCGGCATCATCGTTTACCCGCCAGCGCGGGTAAACGATGGGCCGCGATGGGCTTGAACCATCAACCTTGGGATTAAGAGTCCCCTGCTCTACCAGTTGAGCTAGCGGCCCCCGCGTGTTGAAAAAACGCGCCCGGCAGGATTTGAACCCGCTGCCTCCTGGTTCGAAGCCAGGCGCTCTATCCAAGTGAGCTACGGGCGCAACTCGTACTCGATCACATAGTTACCGTCGAGAACAGGTATTCTAACACGCCCGAAAATCTCAGGCAACCTTCGTGGCACTCAAGCGGGCCGGATCCAACACGCGCCGAGCAGTTGCCGGATCCAGCAGCTGATGCTCAACGACCAAGTCGCGAATGGATTTGCCGCTGGTGAGCGACTCTTTCGCCACCCTCGCCGCGTTGAGATAGCCGATGGATGAGTTCAAGGCGGTGACCAGGGCGAGGCTGCGGTGCGCATGTTGATCACACCGCTCTCGGTGCGCGATGATCCCGCGGATGCACTTGTGCGACAGCACCCGGCTAGAGCTCGTCAGCAGATGCATCGCTTGCAGCAGATTATAGGCGACGACCGGCATCATCACGTTGAGCTCCAACTGCCCGGCCTGCACCGCGTAGGCCACCGTCGCATCATGCCCTAAGACCTGAAAGCCGACCATGTCGACCATCTCAGGCACCACCGGATTCACCTTCCCCGGCATGATCGATGACCCCGGCTGGATGGCGGGCAAATCAATTTCTCCAAAACCGGTATTCGGACCGGAGGCCAGCAGCCGCAGGTCATTGGCGATGCGAATCAGCTCCAGCGCGTAGACGCGCAGGCTGCCAGAGACCCTGCCGAAATCGCCCAAACTTTGGGTGCGCTCCATCATATCCTCAGCCGGACGCAATGGCAGCCGCATCCATTGGCGGAGTTTCGCAATGGCCAGTCGGCGATAGCGCGGATGCGCGTTCATCCCGGTGCCGACCGCCGTGCCGCCAAGATTCAGCTCGCACAGCAGCGCGGCATGCTGCTGTAAATGCTGCCGCGCTTTTTTCACGGCGAGCGCGTACGCCCCAAACTCCCGCCCGAGCCGCACCGGCACCGCATCTTGCAAATGGGTCCGTCCGGATTTCACAATCGTGGCAAACTGTCGCGCCTTCCCTCGAAGAGCGTCTTCAACATCCTCCATCGCCTCAACCAGAGGAGGCAACGCCATGAGAGTGGCAAGCCGGATCGCCGCTGGAAACGTGTCATTCGTCGACTGCGCCATGTTGATGTGGTCATTCGGACGCAGAGGCTTGTAGGCGCCCTTTTTCGCCCCGAGCAACTCATTCGCACGGTTGGCCACCACTTCATTCATGTTCATGTTAAATGAGGTGCCCGCACCGGCTTGGTACGCGTCCACCACGAATTGATCGTCGAATCGTCCGCGCAGCACTTCATCGCAGGCGCGCTGAATCACGGCGGCGTGGCGAGGTTTTAACTGCCCAACGGTCGCATTGGCCGCGGCCGCCGCTTTTTTGATCAACGCGAACGCCCGCATCATTTCAGGCTGCAGGCGCAGGCCGCTGATGGGAAAGTTCTCGACCGCGCGGAAGGTTTGAATACCGTAGTAGGCTGACGCGGGAACCCGCTTCGTGCCGAGGGAATCGCGCTCAAGTCGGGTGGCAGGCATCACGAAAATTCGGAGAAGATTTCTTCAAGACGAGGCGGGCCGGACGCTTGGGCTTTCTGAATTACCTCCGCCGCGCCCTCTTCGAACGTGGGTTGGGACACCTGATAGAAAATGCCCAGCTGGACATGCGCCGTATCCAGCGCGAGCTCAAAGGCCTTGGCGCGGTTCGTCACATCATGATCCTGAGGTGTTTCCTTCAACTTCTGCGGAATGACTTTGTAGGTATTGTTGAAGGTGATGCACGGGCTGATCACGTTCACGAAGGCGAAGCCCTTATGCTCAATGGCCTTCGTGACCACGTCGGCCAGCTCCCGCGGTTTGCCGGAGTAGCCCTGCGCGACAAACGTGGCCCCATACGCAATCAGCATCGCCAACGGGTTGAGCGGCTGCTCGATGTTGCCATACGGGGTCGAGCCGGCCTGATAGCCTCTCGGCGACGTCGGAGAGTATTGGCCCTTCGTCAACCCGTAGGTGGAATTGTCCATGATCACATAGACCATGTCCGGATTCCGGCGGGCCGCATGGGGAATGTGCCCGCCGCCGATCGCGAAGCCATCCCCATCGCCGCCCACGCCGATCACGCACAGCGATGGATTCGCCAGCTTGACCCCTAAGGCGACCGGCAGCACCCGCCCGTGGAGGCTGTGAAAGCCGTATGATTTCACGAAGCCCGGCGTGCGGCCGGAGCAGCCGATCCCGGAGACCACGACCAGATCCTTCGGCTGAACCTGCAAGCCGGCCAGCGATTTGTACACCGCATCCAGCACCCCGAAATCCCCGCAGCCGGGGCACCAAATCGGATGCTCGTCGGTCTTATAGCTTTGCGGCAACAGCTCGGGTGTTGGCCCGGACATGCTGAGCGACCTCCTCGATCTTGTCGAAAATCTCTTTGGGGGTAAACGGCAGCCCGATGCACTTGTTGAGCTGGATGAAATCGTAGGCAAACCGCTTGCGCAGCAGCGTGGCGAATTGGCCGGTGTAATTGACTTCAGGAATGATGATGGCCTTCGGGCCGCTGATGAAGGCTTTCAATTTCGCCAGCGGCTGGGGGTACAAAATTTTCGGATGGAGCGCGCCCACCGAATAGCCTTTCGCCTGCGCCATTTCGACGGCTTCTCGGATCACGCCTTCGGTGGAGCCCCAGCCGATGATGCCGATCTCAGGCTTCGGATCGCCGTAGGTCCTGGCCAGATCATTGGCGATCACCTCCACCTGCGGGAACTTGCCATACCGCTTTTGAGTCGAGCGCAGATGATTTTGGTGGTCGGAGGCGGCCGGATACCCGGTCTCCGTATGCTCCAGGCCCTCGGCGACATAGCCCCCGCCCTCCATCCCAGGCGCGCTCATGGGCGAGACATGATCCGGCGTAAAGCGATAGCGCTTGTAGCTGATCAGGTCCGCCGCCGAAGGCCGGCGCCGTTCGATCACAGGCACGCGGGTCATATCCGGCACCGGCACGGTCGCCTTGCGATGCCCCAGCGAGGCGTCGGATAAGACCACGACCGGCACTTGAAACTGCTCGGCCAGATTAAACGCCCGCATGATCCCGTAGAAGCTATCCTCGACACTCGTCAGCGCCATGACGATCCGGGGGCACGCCCCATGGCCGCTGTAGACGGCGTGATACAAATCGCCCTGCTCGGTTTTCGTGGGCATGCCGGTGGAGGGCCCGACCCGCTGCACATCGATGATCACCGCCGGCAGCTCGGCCGTCACGCCGAGGCCGAGCATCTCGGTCATCAGCGAAAAGCCGGGACCGGAGGTGGCCGTCATCGCTTTTTTCCCGGCGAATGAGGCGCCCAGCACCGTGCCGATGGCGGAAATTTCATCTTCGGTCTGCACCACGAAGCCGCCGAGCTTCGGCAGCTCCCGGGCCAGAAATTCCATGATGTCGGTCGCCGGGGTAATGGGATAGCCGGCATAGATGCGGCAGCCGGCGGCGATGGCGCCCAAGGCCAGCGACTCATTGCCTGAGAGCACGAGCTCTTTCGTCTTGCGCGGGCCCACGCCGAGCTTGATCTGGTCCTGTTTCTTGGTCTGCCTGGCGCAGTCGACGCCGACTTGAAACGCCGTCAGGTTTTTCTGCACGACCATCTCGCCTTTGCGGCCGAACTTCTCCTTGAGCAGCTCGGTGAAGACCTCGGAGGGAATCGCGAAAAAATCGGCCAGAAAGCCCAGGGCGACGATATTCTTGGTGAGCTTGATTCCGACTTTCTCCGTCGCCAGCGACGTCAGGGGCACGCCGTAGAAGACCGCGCCGGTGCTCGCCGGGGGGGTAAAACTGTCCGCATCATAGACAATCACGCCGCCGGGCCGCACGTCCTGCACATGCTTATCGTACGCTTCTTGATTGAATGCGAGCAGCACGTCCACCGCATCCCCGTACGACAGCAGAAGTTTTCCGGCCGCCCGCACCTGAAAGTTGGCGTGGCCGCCCTTAATCTCAGCCGGGTAGGTCCGAAACGTGTAGATTTCAAACCCAGCGCGGGCGAGCGCGGTCGTGAGCATCTCGCCGGTGCTGATGACCCCTTCACCGCCTTCGCCACCGACGCGAAAGACGTAATCAATCACTGGATCAGCCATGGAGCGCGCCTGCCAGTTCGATATCAGATATCAAACGGCCGTTTGATATCTGATATCGCCTTAAGACCCCATCGATCCAAAATTCAAGATCGCCCTCTGGCAACTTTTCTTCCTTGGTCTGCTGCGCAATGAGTCGGACCGCGGTGTCTTGCGCGCCCTCAGACCATTCGCCGGCGATCAGCGCCGCCGGTCCGGCGAATTTCGGCCGAACGCACACGTAGCCTGCGGCGGCGTGCCCTTCCAGCATGAGATTTTCAAGTTCGTTGCGTCCGAGAATGACTTTCGTATGCGGCCCGAGACGAACATGCCGCCCAATGGTGAGCAACTCCATGTCCTTGGTGGTCGGGTGCTGCTCATGCGCAAACAGCTCTTTCGTCTTCTCGGCAAATGACGCATCAGTCAGCAAGCAGCCGCCAGCCGGCTGGGAATATTCGGTGATGCCGTAGCGCTTCGCCAGCGCAATCTGCTCGGTTCGCCCCCTGCCGCAGAGTCCCAACAACTTGCTACGGTCCACGACCCCATTCTGCTCAGGCTTCGTGAGCTCAAGCAATTGGGCCGACAGCGGGCGCAGCAGCAACCCCTCAAGCTCGCTGTCCGTTGCAATCACCGAGAGCGGCCGACGCTGCTGCGACATGGGCCGCTGGCCGATCACCTCGCCAGTCACGATGAAGGAAGCGCCGATCTCTTCCATGTAGCGCTTCGCGATCTTGAACATGTAGATGCGGCAATCTACGCACGGATTCATGCCAGAGCCGTACCCGTATTTCGGGTTGCGGATCACATCGAGGTAGGCATCGCCCACCGAGAGGACCATCAGCGGAATGCCAAGCTGCTGCGCGCACGCCACGGCCTTGTCTTTCTCGCAGCAGCCCCAGCTCATGGCCAGGTACAGGCCATGGACTTCAATGCCCTGATCGAGCATGAGGCGCGCGGCTAAGGCGCTGTCGATCCCCCCCGAAATCAACGCCACGCATTTCCGTTGCATGTCAGGCCGCGATAAGAATATCGTCTCCCTCAACTTTCACGTCGAATCTCTTGACCGTAATGGCGGAATCGAGTTGGCAGACCCCGGTCGTCACGTCGTATTCCCAGCCGTGCCAGGGGCACATCACGGTATTGCCGGAGAGCGTTCCCTCCCCGAGCGGCCCGCCCTGGTGCTTGCACTCATTCTCGACGGCGTAAAACGTGCCGTCGCAGTTAAACACCGCAATCGGCTTCCCGTTGACATCAACGACCTTGCCCGTCCCCGGAGCAATGTCCGATGTCTTTGCGACTTTGGTCATGATTAGATGAAATCCTCCATAAGGGCTGCCAAATCATTGCGCACGAGCGGCTGCTTCGCCAGCGGAATCCCGCTGCGCAATGCCGGCTCTTCATCTTCATACGTGGGGCGATCCACTTTGTAGAAGAGCCCGATCGGAATGCGCGCCCCCCATTCAAACGCTTTTTCCATGGCGAGGCGGAAATCCGACGCATCATGCTTCTCGTCTTCCAGCTTATACACCCGCTCGCGGAACCACGGATACGTGTTGTGCTTATTGTACGTCACGCACGGCGAGAACACATCGACCAGCGCGAAGCCTTTGTGCTCGATCGCCCCCTTCATCAATTGCGCCAAATGCAAGTTCTCGCCGGAGAAACCTCGCGCGATGTAGGTCGCACCACACGTCAGGGCGAGTGCTACGGGATTGAGCGCAATCTCAATGACGCCCTCAGGTGTCGACTTGGTTCGGACATCCTTCTCTGTCGTCGGCGAGGCCTGCCCGGTCGTCAGCCCGTAGATTTGGTTATCCATGACGATGTAGGTCATGTCTACGTTGCGGCGGCAGGTGTGGACAAAGTGGCCCACGCCGATGCCGTAGCCATCCCCATCGCCGCCCGTCGCAATGACGGTCAGCGCATGATTGCCGAGTTTCGCCCCGGTGGCCACCGGCAGCGACCGGCCGTGCAGCCCGTGAAAGCCGTACGCGTTTATAAACCCCGGCAGGTTGGAGGAGCAGCCGATGCCGGAGACCACCTGCACGGTGTGGGGCGGAATATCCAGCTCGGCGAGGGCTCGCTGCAGCGAATTTAAGACGCCGAAGTCGCCGCAGCCTGGGCACCAATCCGGTTTAATTTTTCCGATGTACTCTTTAACCTGTGCCATTCCTTGTTCGGCTCCTAGAGAGTTTGAATGCTTGTTGGCTTTAGAGACCAGCAATGTCGGACTTCACTAAGATGGCTTGTTGCCCCAGCAGATTGTATCCGACAAGGAAACCTGTCTTGACATCATAAAATCGTTCGCCGCCTACGGCACGATTATTCGGAGTAACGGCGACAACATCCCAACGATCCCACCGCTGCCGCCTTGTCCGACGAAACCATGCTGTCCTACGTTCCGATGGAGGAAGCCATAATCTGCCAAGGAAATATGCCTCAATGCCATCTCCCTCCACTGGCCGCAGTTGTGCATCCAGAACCAGAGGTAGCTTACCATTGCCTCTCACGCTCGATGTACCGAATGTTGTTTCCTCTTCTAACCGAAATCCACGACCTTCCTTGCGAAGGATCAATGTAACCTCAACAGATGCTTTAACAGCTGAAACAACACTAGCTCTTTGATTGACGACCTGAGTAATGCGATAGGTCAAAATATTTTGATCAGACACCAGCGGAAGTTCCACGGCGCTGATGCCTGCCATCGGTACCAGCAGACAAAGAAGAAAAAGCAATCCACAATTCCAGGCACGTCGTGCGCGAATTTCTCTCATCAATGTTGTCGCGCGACTTCAGCGCCGATCGCCGGATGCTCAATCGGCGAAAAGTTCGCCGGGAGGCCTTCATCGCTCACAACGGTCGCGATCACCGGCTGGCTCGGCCGAGTCTTGAGGATCGTCCGCGCCTGGTCGATCACCTGCTTCGGCTCAAACGGCTCGCCGTCATATTTTCGCAGGTGATGCTGGATCGAAATCCCTGTCTCCATCCGGATGAGCTTGACGATCTGTCCGGTCGCGTTGTTTTCCACCGATATCGTCAGTTTGCACCGCTGCAGCAGCTTGGTCACTTCGGCGGTCTGAAACGGCCACAGGTAGCGCAGACAGAAGACGTTGACCGTGAGCCCTTCCGCATTCAAGGCTTCCATCGCCTCGAGCATCACCGAATAGGTGGAGCCCCATCCGACCAGGGTCAGATCCGCATCGCGCGGGCCCTCAAGCTGCGGCGGGGGAAGCTCTTTGAGAATATGTTCCATCTTGCGCATTCGCTTCTCGGTCATCTTCACGCGGATCGCCGGGTTGGTGAACACATCGCTGATCACGATGCCGTCCTCATCGTGCTCATCCGTCGCCGAGGTATAGATGGTGCCAGGGGTGCCGGGCAGGGCCCGCGGCGAGACGCCGGTGGGCGTATCGAGAAACCGCCGGTAGACGCCGTTGGCCTGGGTCACCATCGGCCCGCGATCGATCGTCACATGGTTGAGGTCGACCCCGTCAAACGTCTCCAGCCGCTCGGCCAGATACAGATCCGAGATGATGAGGACCGGCAGCTGATATGTTTCGGCGAGGTTGAAGCCATGAATCGTCATGTCGTAACACTCTTCCAGCGTGCGCGGGGCGAGCATCACTTTCGGAAACTCGCCTTGCGAGGCCCCAAACACCTGGAACAAATCGCCCTGCTCCGTCTTGGTCGGCAGACCGGTCGAGGGGCCGCCGCGCTGGACTTCCAGCACCACGACCGGCGTCTCCGTCATCGCCGCCTCGCCAACCGCCTCAGTCATCAGCGCAAATCCGCCGCCCGCGGTGCCGGTCATCGCGCGGACCCCGACGTGGCCGGCCCCGATGGCCATGTTCATGGCCGAGATTTCATCTTCACATTGCTTGACGAGGATGCCGGTCTTGGCCGCGTATTTGACGAGCCAATGCAGGAGAGAGGAGGCGGGGGTCATGGGGTAGGCGGAGTAAAAGCGGCAGCCTGCCGCGACGGCGCCAAACCCGACCATCGGATTGCCGCCGGCGAGCGGCCGGCGCTTGCCATCGCCCTGGCCGACCTGAATCGCGCCGGGCTTGGCGTGCTCTTTGGCGAAGGCCATGCTCTTGTCGAACGCCTCAAGGTTGACCTTGATGACCGCCTCGCCTTTCTTCGTGAATCGTTCCTTGATCATCTCTCGCAGGGTGCTCGGATCCAGCCCTGCGACCTGCATGAACGCACCCACGAGGGCGATGTTCTGCATCTGCTGATTGCCGATCAGCTCCATCACCGGCAGGCCGATCAATTGCGCGCCGGAGGCCACCTGATCCGGGGTGGCCTTGAACTTGTCGGTGTTGTACAAAACCGCGCCGCCCTTGGTGACCCGTTTGCCGTAGCGCTGCAACGTGTCGGCATTCAGGGCGATCAAGTAGTTGAGCTCATCGCCTTGCGTGTAGATCTTGTGCGTGCCGATGCGGATGTGCATGCACACGTGGCCGCCGCGGATCACCGATTGATAGCTGTTGTAGGCGAAGACGTGATAGCCGCAGCGCGAGCAGCCCTTGGCAAACGATTCGCCGGCCGAGGCGATCCCGTCGCCGGCCGCCCCGCCAATCCACACCGTCAGTTCATGCTGTGCCATCAGCGCTCCTTACACGAACGCCGCTTTCGGATTGCCGGAGGCGCGGCTGACATCCTGGGTCATCTTGCTGATCTTGCCGGCCACCTCCAGCGCTTCGCCGAACCGCCGCTGCCAGATGTTGCGGCCGAAAATAAAGCCGGTCACGCCGGCCTCCAGCGCCGCTTTCACATCATCGAGCAGCTCGGTATCGCCGCGCTTGGAGCCGCCGGACATGATCGTCAGCGTCCGGCCGGCAGCCGCCACAATATGCTCAAGCATCTCCTGCTTGCTGAACTTCAGATCCCGATATTCTTTGGTATACATCGGACGCTTCTCTTCATCGATTTTCGGATAATTGACCTTGACGACATCGGCCCCCAGCTCTTGCGCCACCCGCGCGGCATACGCCACCGCATAGAGGCTGTCGCGTCCGCCCTTCTGCTCCATGTGCTTGCCGCGCGGATAGGCCCACATGATCACCGGCATGCCGGCCTGCTGCGCCTCGCGCCGCACCCGGCCGAATTGGATAAAGTCGTCATCTTGGCGCGGCGACCCCACGTAGCAGGTGTAGCCCACGGCATCCGCCCCAAGGCGCAGCGCATCCTCAACGCTGGCGTGGCAGGGCGAGAAGGCCTCGTCATCCGGCGGAATCTCGGTCTTGCCGTTGAGCTTCAGAATCAAGGGCACCTTGCCGGCAAATGACTTGAGATATTTCTCGGCCAATCCGATTTGAAACGCAATGGCGGAAAACCCGCCTTCGAGAGCTAAGCGCAATTCGAATTCCGGATTGATGCTCTCCGGATTGACGAAAAAGTCGCGCGGCCCGTGCTCCAGCCCCTGATCGATCGGCAGCACCATGAGCCGGCCGTTGCCTGGGCCGTATGTATACAGCAGTCGATGCAGCCGCACTTTCTTGCCGGTCGGCAGATCCAAATCGTCTAGTGTGATCGCTCGCTTTGACATGGTCCACTCCTATGGTTGTTTCAAGCGGGAGGCTAAAACGTAATGCCGGCTTGCTTGAGGAATTGCCGATCCATATCGGTCAGCTCATAGCGGAGCTCTTCGCCCGTCGGCTTGCCGTCGATGATCGGCACCACGTAGATGGCCAGCTCCACTTTTTCCTCGCGGAGGAATTTCCTAAACTCGGCGAAATCTTTTGAGCGGCCGACCATTTTTTGAATCGCCCGATTCAGTTTTCGCAAATGCTTCGCTAGCGTCTTTTCGATGGCCATCGCTGTTCTCCCTCACTCCCTCACGCCCTTACTCCCTTACTCCCTTACTCACTGACAACGGCCGGGATCTCTTGAAGCAGTTTCGTCGTGGTCTGCGACACGCGCATGGAGCAAAACTTCGGACCGCACATCGAGCAGAATTTGGCCTCCTTATAAAACCCATCCGGCAGCGTCTCATCGTGCATGCGTCTGGCCGTCTCCGGATCCAGTGAGAGCGCAAACTGCTGCTCCCAATCAAACCCAAATCTCGCCCGAGAGAGCGCGTCATCCCGATTGCGGGCCCCGCGCCGACCGCGCGCCACATCGGCGGCGTGCGCGGCGATCTTATACGCGATCACGCCGGCTCTCACATCGTCATCATTCGGCAGCCCCAGGTGCTCCTTCGGTGTGACGTAGCACAGCAGGCTCGAGCCGTACCAGCCGACCATCGCCGCCCCAATCGCCGAGGTGATGTGGTCATACCCCGGTGCGACATCAGTCACGAGCGGCCCGAGCGTGTAGAACGGGGCCTCACGGCAATAGGTCTGTTGCAGCTTCACGTTCATCTCCAGCTGATCCATCGGCACGTGTCCAGGCCCCTCGATCATCACCTGCACGTCCTTGGCCCAGGCGCGTTCGGTCAGCTCACCGAGCGTCTTGAGTTCTGCGAGCTGCGCTTCATCCGACGCATCCGCCACACAGCCAGGCCGCAAGCTATCGCCGAGACTATAGCTCACATCGTGCGCCCGGAGGATGTCGCTGATCGCATCGAAATGCTCATAGAGCGGATTCTGCTGCTGGTGCGCGGCCATCCATTGGGCGAGCAAGCTGCCGCCGCGGCTGACGATGCCGGTGATGCGGTGCTTCACCAGCGGCAAATACTCAAAGAGGATGCCGGCATGGATCGTCATGTAGTCCACGCCCTGCTTCGCCTGATCCTCAATTGTCTCAAGCAAAATCGCCGGTGTGAGATCCTCGACCCGCTTTACCCGGGTACACGCCTCATAGAGAGGGACGGTCCCCACCGGCACCGGGCTGGCGTTGATGATCGCCTGGCGGATTTGCGGAATGTCGCCGCCGGTGGACAGATCCATGACCGTATCGGAGCCGTAGTGCACCGCCATGTGGAGCTTCTTGAGCTCTTCCTCTTCATTGGAGGTCACGGCCGAATTGCCCATGTTGGCGTTGATCTTGACCGTGCAGACCGTGCCGATCCCCATAGGATCAAGGACGCCGGCGAGGTGGTGGATATTGGCTGGGATAATGAGCCTTCCCCGGGCGATTTCGGCGCGGATCAGCTCAGGATCCAGCCCCTCCCGCTCGGCCACGCGTTTCATGGCCTCCGTGATCACGCCAGATCGCGCTAACGCTAATTGGGTGATGGTCTTACCGTCGGACATCATAGGCAGAGGATGTATTGTAGCACAAGAGCCGCGCCGCTGCCACTTTGCGTCAGCCGCTGAGATTCGCGCGGATCAAGGTGAGGAATTCGGCCCGGGTTTTGTCGCTGGAGCGGAAGACCCCGAGCATGGAGCTGGTGACCGCGCGGGAGTTTTGCTTCTGCACCCCGCGCATCATCATGCACAGATGCGAGGCTTCCACCACGACCGCCACCCCCTGCGGCTGCAAGTGGGCGTTGAGCGTTTCGGCGATCTGGGTCGTCAACCGCTCCTGCACTTGGAGCCGGTGGGCCAGGCCATCGACCAGGCGCGGGATTTTGCTCAAGCCGAGAATCCGGTCCTTCGGCATGTACGCGACATGGCACTTGCCGAAAAAGGGCAAGAGATGATGCTCGCATAACGAAAAGAAATCGATGTCCTTCACGATCACCATCTCGTCTTGCTTGACTCTAAAACAGCGATTCAGGATTTTCCTGGGATCTTGCCGGTAGCCGGAGGTGAGAAACTGCAGTGAATGTTTGACGCGCAGCGGTGTCCTGCGCAACCCCTCGCGGTTGGGATCCTCGCCCATCAGGCGCAAGAGCAAGCGCACCGCCTGCTCCCACTCTTTGCCCACTGGGATCTCCAGCACTTGCCGCAACCGTCTCAACTCATCGTCCATGTCAACTACGATATCAGATATCGAACTCGATATCTGATATCGCCCTTCGCTTTTTTATTTCCATCGCTCCATCAGCTCGATGAGCAATCGCACGCCGATGCCAACCGCCCCTTTGGGCACGTACGGCTTATCCTTCTGCGTCCAGGCGGTGGCGGCAATGTCCACGTGCGCCCACGGCAGCCCCTCGGCGAAGGTCTCCAGGAATTTCGCCGCGGTGATGGTGCCGGCCTGGCCGGTGTCGGTGACATTCTTGATGTCGGCGATGTCGGACTTGAGCATCTCCGCGTATTCATCCCACATCGGCAGCCGCCAGACCCGCTCATGGGTGGCGTTGCCCGCCTCCTCAATGCGCGTGGCGAGCCGGTCATTCTTCGTCATCAACCCGGCGGCTTCAGCGCCCAGGGCGACCACGCACGCACCAGTCAGTGTTGCCAAATCAATGCAGACATCCGGCTTATACCGCTTGGCGTAGTGCAAACAGTCGGAGAGTACCAGCCGCCCCTCGGCGTCGGTGTTGATGACTTCAATCGTCTTGCCGGAGAGCGTCTTGACCACGTCGCCGGGTTTTTGCGCGGTCCCGGAGGGCATGTTTTCCGTGGCCGCAATAATCCCAACGATGTGATGGGGAAGTTTGAGCGCCGCGGCGGCTTTAAGCGTCCCCAGCACCGCGGCAGCACCCGACATGTCGTACTTCATCTCTTCCATCCGCAGCGACGGCTTGATGCTGATCCCGCCGGTGTCAAAGGTGATCCCTTTGCCGCACAACGCAAAGGTAGCCCTGGCACGAGCCGGTTTGTATTCCAGCACGATGAACTGGGCCGGATGCGCTGAGCCCTGTGCGACCCCGACGAGGCCGCCGAAGCCAAGCTGCTTCAGATGGGCAAATGGGATGACGGTGCACTTCAGCCGATACTGCTTGGCCAGCCTGCGCGCCTCATTGGCGAGATGGGTCGGCGTGATGATGTTGGATGGCCCAGTGATGAGATCGCGGGTCAAATACACGGCCTCGGCAATCGCTTCGGCTTTCTCCACCCCACGCTTGGCTTGCGCCACATCGCGAGCATCATCAACGATGAGTGTCAGCGCGTCAATGCGCTTGCCCTGCTCGTGCTTTGGAATTTCCTTCAGCTTGTCATAGCGGTAGAGTCCGAGCAACGCCCCTTCGGCCATGGCCTGCGCGGTCCGAGTCACCGATCCGACGGCGCGCTCATTGAGCACCGGCAGTGTGAGACGCGTGTGCCCTTTTGCTCGCACGGCGCGCGCGGCGGTGGCGGCGAACTGCCGCGCCTGATCGAGTGAGAGGTCCTTAGCCTTGCCGAGCCCGACGACCAGCACCCAGGCGTTCCCGCGAGGCAGCAGACACGTTTCGTTTTTACTGCCGCGGAATCCCGCACCCCGCAGCAATTCAGCCAGCGCCTTATCCCGCGCCGCCGCGGCCCCGGCCCGACCCGTGCCGGGGCGCGCCGGAATCAACCGCTCCGGCTTCTGCTCGCCTTCGAGCGCTCCATATACCATAACGCCATCCTTCGCCTGTCCTGACTTGACCTGAATACGCATAAGAACCCCTTCCTCCTATGGCTTCCCTTGGCTGAGGAACACTGACATCAACCGGTAGCCGTCTTGGATGCGCGTCGTTGCCGCGTTCACTGCCGTTTCATTATACGTCGTGACGCGCTCGTGCGTTGATTTGGTTGGGTACATCGCAAACGGCACCGGCTCGGCGATGTGGGTCTTTAGCGCGGTGCTGGTCGGATGATCGCACACGATCATGATCGCGTACGGCTCGCCGCGCTTCTTTAAGCCCTCAAGCAGCGTGCCCACCACCAGCCGATCAGTGTCCTCGATGGCCTGAATCTTTTTCTGCGCATCGCCCATGTGGCCGGCTTCATCCGTCGGCTCCACATGCACGAGCACGAAGTCATGATTCTCCAGCGCCTTCAGCGCGTACTCGGCTTTGCCTTTGTAGTTCGTGTCAAAGTAGCCGGTGATCCCGGGAACTTTAATGATATCAAATCCGACGAGCGTTCCCAAGCCCCGCACGATGTCCACCGCGCTAATACACGCGCCCTTGAGTCCGTACTCTTTCTGAAACAGCGGAAACTTCGCCACCGTGCCCTGGCCCCAAAACCAGAGCTGGTTGGCCGGCCGCTTGCCCGCCGCGATGCGTCGCTGATTCACCGGATGATCCTTGAGAATTCCGGCGGCTTCGCAGAGGATCTGCCCCAGCTTCTCCGCGCCCATCCCCTTCGGCGGCATGACAGGCTTATCCGACAAATCATGCGCCGGCACACACTGCGTCTTGCCGTACTCAGCGCCATGGATCACCATCAAATGCCGATAGCTCACCCCGGGATAAAATCTCACGCCATGCTTGCTGCCGAGCCGCTCATTGACTGTCTTGATCAGCTCATGCGAGTCGGCGCTTTCGATGTGGCCGGCGGAGTAATCGGTCATGACCCCGTCGGTGATCGTCACGGTGTTGCAGCGGAAGGCCACATCGCCGTCGCCGAGTGCGATCCCTTGGGCCGCCGCCTCAAGCGGAGCCCGGCCGGTGTAATATTTCTTGGGATCGTAGCCAAAGACGCTCATGCAGCCGACATCCGAGCCTGGGGGAAAGCCTTGAGGAATCGTATGCGCCCAGCCGGTGACCCCGTTGGCCGCGATCCAATCCATGTTCGGATGCTTGGCCGCTTCGAGCGGCGTCTTGTTGCCGAGTGCCGCTATCGGCACATCTGCCACGCCATCCGGCAATACCACAACGTATTTCATCTTTTCCACACCTTTCCCACAGGCGATATCAGATATGAAACCGTCATTCCATATCAGATATCAAATGGCCATTTCATATCTGATATCGAGTGGTTAGGGCTGTCACGGAACGCAATTGTTGCACGACGCGGGGGATGATTTCCAGCGCGCGATCAATCTCTTCTTCGGTCGTCGGCAACCCAACGGAGAGCACGAGCGCCCCTTTGGCTTCGTCATCAGAGAGCCCCATCGCCTTGAGCACATGCGATGGCCGCATGGACTTGGCGTTGCAGGCTGAGCCTAAGCCCGCCGCGATGCCGGCTTGATCCAACCCAAGCACGAGTGATTCGCTTGAAACCCCATCGATGCACACATGGAGATTATGCGGCAGCCGGGATGTCCATGAGCCGTTGAACCGGATGCGCTCGATGCGCTCTTTGAGCCCATCCCGCAGCCGATTCCGCCTCAAGGCGATATCAGATATCGAATTCGATATCTGATATCGATCTGATCGCTCTGCGGCGGCACCCAGGCCGACGATGGCGGGGAGGGCTTCGGTGCCGGAGCGGCCGCCGTGCTCTTGGCCGCCGCCTTCTAAGAGAGGAAGGATGCGAACCCCATCACGAACATACAGTGCTGCAGCCCCTGGCGGCCCGTACATTTGATTCGCAGCAAGGCTGAGCGCATCGATGCCGAGTTCCTTGACATCAACCGAAATGTGTCCGACCGCAGCAATCGCATCGGTATGAATCAGCGCTCCATGCTCATGAGCGATCGCCGCGAGTTCCTTGATCGACTGAATCGTGCCGACTTCGCCGTTGGCGAGCATCACCGACACCAACATCGTCTCCGGCTTAATCAACGCCTTTAACGCACTAGGAGCGATGATGCCTTCTGAATCCACCGGCAATAAGCTGACGGTCGCCCGTCGATCAAGCTCGAGTCGTCGAGCCACGAGCGAAATGGACGGATGCTCGATGGCGGAGATGACGAGGTGCTTACCGACCTGTGTCGTGCGACTGGTGCGGCTGGCACGATTCTCCGGCGGCCCGGGGATCCCTTTGCGTTGATTCGCCGCGAGCAACCCGCGCAGCGCCCAGTTGTTGGATTCAGTGCCGCACGAGGTGAAGTAAATTTCCTCAGGCTTCGCGTTGATGAGCGCAGCCACCTGCTTGCGCGCCTGCTCAAGCAGCTGTTTCGCCCGCCGTCCTTCGCCATGGATCGACGATGGGTTCCCTGCTTCCTCTAACGCCGCCGCCATCGCCTGCCTCACCTCCGACAGCATCGGCGTCTGCGAGGCGTAATCCAAATAAATCCTCTCAACCATCTCAAACTCTTCCAGGCGATATCAGATATGAAATGGTCATTTCATATCTGATATCGAACGGAGGTACTCAAACGGATAAATCCCAGTGTTGTGGCCGTCGGACCACTGAATCGAAATCGCATAGCGGCCGATGAGGTCGATCTTCAATGGCACGACGTTTTGCGGGATGCTCGTGGAGATAATCCGCGCGGCACCGGTCAGCTCGTCGACGCAGCCAGCGCACGGACACTTGAGCCGCAGCTCGCGCGCAAGATAGATGCTCTCATGCCCATCCTGCCAGCAAATCTTCACATCATATTGATTCGCCCGCCCGATTTCGACCGGTGCAACCGAGCTCATCGTTTCGACCGCTCCCGAGCGTTGAGCGCTGCGCGGTATTTGAGTAAATCCGGATTCACGCGGAGGGCCGAATCGACAAATCCAGTCGCATACCGCATCCGCTCCGCCGGGGAGAGTTTCAAGAACTGCAGGATCAATCGCTGCTTGTCTTCTGGGGGTTGTTGCCGACGTTTCATGCGCTCTCGCGCCTCTGTGTTGGTCGACGAACCGACTCGACGAATCGGAGATTTTCGATGTCCTCTTGGTCTTTCGGCCGTCCTGTCCCGGTCTTCGTCCGGATCAACTCAGGAATGGGCATCAGAGGAATGGTCACGCCCTGATCATGCACTTCAACACGCCGCTTGTAGACCTGATGGAAATTCCGCAGGGAAGCCACCATGATATCAACCAGTCGAAACGGCGGCTTCAATTCTTCAAATGCGAAAACCTTCATGCCCTTATGTTGCGTCCACTCACGACGAGTCAGCGGGTTCGCCAGTCCTGTCACTGGCACGGGAGCTTTCGGAACAAAACCTATCCGTTTCATGACGGACTCGAGCCGTTGCAGATTTTCAGGCGCGAGCCAAACCGAGAGGTCGAGATCAAATGTTGCCCGAGGAACCCCATGGTAGATTACCGCAACTCCACCTATGACCAGATACTTTACCTTCGCACGGTTAAGCTCTCGAATAATATCAAGCGAACCGGAATAACCTGGACGCGGCACGCCCATCAAAACGTCATCTTCACTTGCGGCGCCAACTCGCCTTGCATGGCGCGGATGCTCACTTGCGCGGCGAGCGCTTCGGCGGCTTTGATGAAGGCTTTAGCTGCGGGCGCGGCAGGATCCGCTAACACGATTGGCGTGCCGGCATCCGAGGTTGTGCGGACTTCAGTCGCCAATGGAATCTCGCCGAGCAATGGAATGTTCATGCGCTCAGCGGTCGCCTTGGCCCCGCCGATGCCGAAAATCTGGTCCTGCTTGCCGCAATGCGGGCAGACATAGGCACTCATGTTCTCGATGATGCCCAGCACCGGCGCGTTGAGTTTCTTGAACATGGCGATCGCTTTCTGTGCAACGTTGAGCGCCACATCTTGCGGCGTTGAGACGATCACTGCGCCAGTAATCGGAATCGATTGGCACAATGAGAGCTGCACATCGCCCGTGCCTGGCGGAAGATCCACCAGCAGATAATCCAGCTCGCCCCACAGCACGCCGCCCAAAAACTGCTGGACGGTTTTATGCAGCATCGGCCCGCGCCAGATCACCGCATCCTCCGGCTTCATGAAAAAACCCATCGAGATGACTTTGACGCCGTACTGCTCAACCGGCGTCATGCGATTCTGCTCATCCACCTCAGGCAGCGCGGTAATACCGAGCAGTGTCGGAATCGTGGGCCCGTAGACATCGGCGTCCATCAATCCAACGCGCGCGCCGGTCTTGGCGAGGGCCAATGCGAGGTTGGCGCTCACCGTCGATTTACCCACGCCGCCTTTGCCGCTCGCAATCGGAATCACATTTTTGATCGTGGGAATCGCGACGCCACCCATCGAGGGACCGACGGAACCGACGGACCTACGGACCTGCGAGGTCATCCCGATCTCGACGGACGTGACGCCAGGAATCGCGGCAACGACTTTTCGAGCCTCTTCCCGCATCACATCGCGGACCGGACAGGCCGGCGTCGTCAGCTCAATCTGAAACGCGATCCGTCCGCCATCGATGCTGAGGTTCTTCACGAATCCCAGCGAGACAATATCCCGCCGCAGATCCGGATCCTGCACCATTCGTAAGGCGTTGAGGACGTGGAGTTCTGTCACCATGAGAGTTTCCGAGCGATATCAGATATCGAATTCGATATCTGATATCGGTCTGCGCTTTGAGGGAATCAGCCTTCTTTGGCGCTCACAAGATGTTCGAGCTTCGCGCCAGCGCCCCGCGGCACCACCATCCAGAAGAGCTCCTGGTGGTCTTCCCAATTGGAAAGAATCTCCAGCGCCTTGTTGCTTTTCGTCGCGACGAAGTGACGCTCCAAGAGCGCGCGCACATTGGCCACGTCGTCATCGCCCTCAAGCTGATGCAGCTCCACCAGCTCAAGGTTCACCCGCCTCTCAAAGACGCGCTCTTCATCGAGCACATAGGCCCGGCCGCCGGTCATGCCAGCCCCAAAGTTGCGGCCAGTGCTCCCCAGCACGAGCACGAGACCGCCGGTCATGTACTCGCAGCCGTGGTCGCCCAATCCCTCAACCACGGCAAAGCCGCCGGAGTTGCGCACCGCAAACCGCTCGCCGGCCCGGCCCCCGGCGTAGAGCACGCCGCCGGTCGCCCCGTAGAGGCAGGTGTTGCCGATGATGACATTCTTGTCCCACGCAAACGGCGACTCATCCGGCGGACGCACGATCAACTCGCCGCCGCCCATGCCCTTGCCCACGTAGTCGTTGGCCTCGCCGATCAAGGTCAGCCGAATCCCGTTGGCGCAAAATGCGCCGAAGCTCTGCCCCGCCACACCGCGCAGCGTCACGTCGATCGTGCCGGCCGGCAGCCCCTGATCGCCATAGCGTTTGGCGATGGCCCCGGCCACGCGCGCGCCAATCGTCCGGTTGGTGTTGCGGATGGCATACGAGCGCGTGATCTTTTCGCCCCGCTCGATCGCCGCACTCGCATCGCGCAGGATGTCATCATCCAGCGGATGCTCATTTGGCCGATCGTTGCGCGCCACCGTGTGGAAGCGCGGCCCCTCATCCACCGTGGCCATCAGCGACTGCAGCTCGACGGTCTTCGCTTTCGATGACAGGGCGAGGCCTGCGCGGCGGGTCAACAAATCGCTGCGCCCGATCAGCTCATTCAGCGCGCGCGCCCCCAGCGCGGCCAGATACTCGCGCAGCTCCTGCGCGACAAACCGCATGTAGTTGACCACCATCTCCGGCGTGCCGGCAAAGCGCGCCCGCAATTGCCGATCCTGCGTGGCGACCCCCACCGGACAGGTGTTGAGATGGCATTGGCGCGTCATCACGCAGCCGGTAGCCACCACCGCGGCCGTCCCGAAGCCGTACTCCTCAGCCCCGAAGGCCGCCGCGATGAGCACATCGCGCCCGGTCTTCATGCCGCCATCCGCGCGGAGGATCACGCGCTCTCGCAGCCCGTTGGCCCGCAGCGTTTGCTGCGTTTCGGCCAGCCCGAGCTCCCACGGCAGCCCCGCATTCTTGATCGAGCTTAAGGGGCTGGCCCCGGTGCCGCCGTCGTAGCCTGAGATCAGAATATTATCCGCATGGCCCTTCGCCACCCCGGCCGCGATCGTGCCCACGCCCGCCTCCGAGACGAGCTTCACGTTGACGCGCGCGGCGGGATTGATCATCTTCAAATCATAGATGAGCTGTGCCAGATCTTCGATGGAGTAGATGTCATGGTGCGGCGGCGGCGAGATCAACGAAAGGCCCGGAATCGTATGCCGCACGCGGGCGATATCTGGTGCCACTTTATGCCCGGGAAGCTGGCCGCCCTCGCCCGGCTTGCTGCCCTGCGCCATCTTGATCTCCAGCTCGCGCGCCGACATCAAATATTCCGGAGTCACTCCGAAACGTCCTGAGGCGACCTGCTTGATCGCCGAGCTGCGATTCATCTTGGGGTCGGTGGGGTGATAGCGCGCCGGGTCTTCTCCGCCCTCGCCGGAGCCGGATTTGCCGCCGAGGCGGTTCATCGCAATCGCCATTGTCTCATGCGCCTCAAGCGAGAGTGCGCCGTACGAGATGCTCGCCGTCACGAAGCGACGCGTGATGGCGTCAACCGGCTCGACCTCCTCGACGGGAATCGGTTTACCCAATGGTGTGACATCGAGCAGATCGCGCAGCGCCATCGGCGGGCGGGTGTTGACCGTCGCGG
>JACQWM010000020.1 GCA_016209275.1 Candidatus Omnitrophota bacterium | reverse complement strand
GCCCAGAGCCCAGAGCCCCCAGCTCCGAGCCAAGTCGTGGTGTAATCGTGACCAGGGCTGGCTCATGGCGGGAACGGATCTTAGCCCAGGCGCGGATCAGTTCGGTTGGCGGCGCGATCGACACCCAGTTGACTCGCTCGGCGATAAGCGTTCGACGCATGAGATGCGCTCGCTCGCCAACAACGAGGCGGTTGTTGGGCTGGTCGATGGCGAGCACGTAGATCGGTTTGCCCACCGCCAGGCCAATGCCCTCTCGCTGGCCGATGGTGTAGCCGAGCAAGCCTTGGTGGGTGCCAAGAACCTCACCATCCACGGTGGTAATCTGACCCGGCTGATCGGCAATCTTGAGCTCACGGCGTAGAAACCCATCCTTATTCCGGTCGCGCACAAAGCAGACATCCTGGCTGTCAGGCTTCTCCGCGGTTGCCAGCCCAAGCGAGCGGGCCATCTCGCGCACTTGCGGCTTGGTCAGCTCGCCGATGGGAAATCGAGCGCGCGAGAGTTGCTCTTGCGTCAAGTTGAAGAGGACATAGGACTGGTCCTTCTCTGGCGTAGCAGCTCTCAAGAGCTGATATCGTTCGATGTTCGTGGTGGGTGAAGAACTCCCCGGTGCCCCCGGCCAGCCTGCTCGCTCAGTGCTCGCTCCGGGCGCTCGCCTTGCAGCGAAGCGGCCACCAACTCCGCGCCCGGCAAGGGCGCGATCGAACAGGTGGCCGCAGCTCCACAGAATTCGCTGCCGGCTCGCTGAGCTCGCACATCCGCTCGCCAGGCTGGCCGGGGGCACAATCCGCGCGTAGTGGCCGGTGGCGATGAGCTGAGCGCCAAGCCGGTCCGCATGCTCAAGCAGCGAGCCGAACTTGATATGGTCGTTGCACGCGATGCACGGATTGGGGGTCAGCCCCTCGTGATAGCTCTCCACAAAATAGTCGATGACATGCGTGCGGAACGTGTCGGCCAGCTCCAGCGTCTCATGCCGGATCCCCAGCCGCTTGGCCACCGCCTTGGCATCCAGCGCATCGCGGACCGAGCAGCACAACTTGGTGCCAGCCGTGGTGCACACGTCCTTGCCCCAGAGCTGCAGCGTCACGCCGATCACCTCGAAGCCTTGCTCATGCAGCAGCGCCGCCGCGACCGAGCTATCCACCCCTCCGCTCATGGCAACAACAACTTTTGTAGACATCGCAGAGGCATGATATCAGATATCGCCGGCACCGGCGATATTTGATATCGCTCGGAAACGTTCAGGAATTTGGAGGAGTTTGCTGCTGAGGCTGAGGAAGCTTCTCGGAGAGTGTAAAGAGATAGGCGATGAGGGCCTCGAGATCCTCATCCGAAATGCGGTCTTTCCAGGCCGGCATGTAGAGGAATGGGTTGGGACGGTTCGGCTGCGCGCGCGGGGTCGGCTGCCGGCCATCGCGGATCAGATGTTTGAGATCCTCCACATGATCGGCGTAGTAGGCTTTCACATGCAGCAGCGGCGGCACTTCATGCCCCAGCCCGCTATTCGGGTTGCGGCGCCCGCCAGCACCCCCTGGGCCGTGGCACGCCGCGCAGCCGTATTTCTCAAACACGGCTTTGCCTCGCTCCGCCTGCGACGTGTAGATCGGCTGAGGCTCAGGCGGAGCTGGGATGACGTACGAGACCGGGAGATTCGAGGCGGTCAGGCTTAAGAGGTAGATCGTCACGGCCCTGACCTCATCGTCGGAGAGGCCGATATTCGGCATCGCGCTCGGAAAGATCTCTTCTTCGCCTTCAGGCAGCTGATCTTGCCGCACGCCCGGGTTGAGCATCCGGGGGTTTTTGAGCTTGCGCATGAACCAATGAATCCGATCATGCGGCGGCTTCATCATCTCAAAATCCGCTTCCATGAGCTGATACGATTTTGAGCCAACCTCGGTCAGGTCCTGAGAGATCGTGCCGCCGAACTCCTTGATGGCGTGGCAGCCGTAGCAGCCTTTCGCCTTAAACAGCTCGCGGCCTTTGACCAGCAGCGGTATTTGGTCCGCAATGCGCTGCCAATCGCCATGGCACTGGCGGCAGGAGGCTTGGACCAGCGGCCCGCGCAGCATCGGCTCCTCCCAGTGCTTCACATCGCCGTGGGCCGCCTTCGTGTCGGTGGCCAGGCCCTGACCGCCATGGCAGACGGTGCAGCCGAATTTTTCCACCGGATGCCACGCGAGGTAGTCGCCCGGGTGCTCCTGAAAAGGCTCCTCCGCCAGGGCGAGCTGCGGTTTTTCCATGGCTAAGTGGCAGGTGGTGCATCGATCCACCGCGCGGAGGTCGTTGACGACCACTTGTTTGATGCTGCCGGCCAGCAGCCCGAACTTCTCTGCGACCGGCAACCGATCATGGTTCGCGCGAAGAAACTGGCGCTGGTAATGGTTCCACTGGCGGTTGGTGTCATTCACCAACACCACCGCAAAGAGCGCGACCAGGGTGACTGAAAAAAAGAAAAACAGCAGCCGTTTCATGGGTTAGATGTTGAAATTCAGCGATGGAAAATGGATGAGGTATTTCACGCCGAAGAGCAAGCGCAGCAGAATTTTTCCGAGCACGCCCGTCATCATGAGCAATAAGCCCATCACGATCGCGTATTTGATCGGGCCGAGCTCTTCATACAGCCGATGTTTCAGCGCGGCGAATCGGATGCCGATGCCGCCGAGGATCACTCCGAAGGCGCTGACCGCGACCACGATGACGGCATAGCCGATCGCGCCATGCGCTTGGACCAGCCCGTACATCCAGGAAATCACCGGAGCGTTTCGCGAGCGTCCCAGCGCCTCAAACAGCGGCGGGAGGACGAGCGGGATGAAGAGTGCCGCCGCCATGAGCAGACCCAGGCCCAGGTGCAGCGCGGCGGAGGCCGCCGCCGGAGCGCTCGGCCCGCGCGTCGCCGCGAGCTTGGCGTTGATCTTCTGAGGGATCGGCGCGCCGAGAAGCCCGTAGGCGCCCATCAGCGTCAGGCCCCACAGATTGGGCAGATTTCCGAGTGTCACCTTGGTCAGCCGCCGGTAGCTCCACGGTTCCCACGGCCAATACCATTCCCAGTTCGGTCCGCGGCAGAACTGGCCGATGGCAATCAGCACGAACCACATGATGATCCCGAGCATGAAGACCGAGACGGCGAAGGGCCGCTCCTGGGGCACCCATAGCGGCGCGCCGCGCGCAGACGTCCATCGCATCTTGGCCCAGTACCCGATGCCCTTGGGGTTGGTATCGACATAGGGGATGGCGCAGAGGCCGATGATGATGAGGGTTGGCAGCACCACGCCGGCGATCCATGGATCAAAGTAGACGAGCAGTTCCTGCAGCCCCAGGAAGTACCACGGCGCTTTGGAGGGATTCGGCGTGATGTTGAGGTTCGCCTGGGCTTCCAGCGGCGCGTTCAACACGATCGACCATACGAAGAGGATGATCGTGATGAGCAGGGCGGCCAGCAATTCGCGCGAGACCAGATGCGGCCAGACATCCACTTTGACACCGGTCTGCTTGGAGAAACTGTCTTTGCGGACGCGCCAGAAATGCACGCACAGAAAAATGCAAAAGATGAACGGCACGGCGATGCAGTGCAGCACGTAAAACCTAATCAAGGTGGCATCGCCGATGATCGTCCCACCCACCAGGCCGAAGCGGGCATCGTTTGCCGTGGTGATAAACGGCAGCCGGAACGGGCCCTCGTTGCCCACCAGCGGAGCATTCGCGGCCATCTGCGCGCCGACGGTGACCGCCCACAAGGCCAACTGGTCCCACGGCAGCAGATAGCCCGTGTAGCTGAGGAACAGCGTCATCACGAGGAGGATCACGCCGACGACCCAGTTATATTCGCGCGGCGGCTTATAGGCTCCGGTCAGGAAGACGCGCATCATGTGCAGAATGACGAGCACGACCATCAGGTGCGCGGCCCATCGATGGAGATTGCGCAGAAAGCCGCCCATCGTCACGGCGAAGGTGAGATCCTTGATGTCTTGATACGCGAGGCTGCTGGCCGGGCGGTAATAGAACATCAGGATGATGCCTGAGACCGTCAGCACGAGAAAGGCGTAGAACGACAACCCGCCCAGCCCCCAGGTGTAGGTGACCTTGAGCGCGTCTTTCGCGATGCGCACGGGATGCAGGTGCAGGAAGACGTTGCCGAAAATGCGCTGCAGGCGCGTCCGGGGCGAATCGGTGAAATCGTGGCGGAACACCGACTTCCAGAGCTTGGTTTTTTTCACGTACTGTTTCATGCTAAGCGGGATTACGCGTTTCGATACGGCAGGAAGAAGTCGCCCATCGTTCGCAGCTCAGGGCGGTTTTCCAAGCGGCCCTTATCGATGAGCAGCTGCCCGTCATCCGCCAGCCGGATCGCGCACCGCCAGAGCGCTTTCGGGGCGGGACCGGCGATCACATCGCCCTCGGCATTGAAGTTCGACCCGTGGCACGGGCATTTAAACCGCGCTTCCGTATCAAACCAGTTCGGGGTGCAGCCAAGGTGCGTGCAGCGGGCCCAGAAACAGTAGAAGCCCCGCTCGGTGCGGACGATCCAGGTGCGCTGGAGTTTCTTCCATTTCTCGCTGACCCCGAGGGGATACTCCTCGGGCTTGCCCGCTTTGAACGCCAGCGCAGGCTCGTAGAGCACATTGGGGAATAAATACCTGAGGTTGGAGAGCAGCCAGCCGCCCAGGAAGACCCAGAAAAACGCCCAGCCGCCGCGGAGCAAGAATTGGCGGCGGCCGAATGTCTCATCGAACCACCGCCAGAGGTCTTTCTGAGGCGCTGAGGGTGTCGCGGGCGCCGCAGGCGGCGTTGAGGACACGGCGTCGCTCATTTACGGCTTCGTCGCGGACTCATCCTTGTCCTGCTCAGAGGATTTGCCCTTGAGGGCCTTCTGAAACTCTCGGATGCTCTGGCCGAGAGACCGTCCGATGTCCGGCAGCCGCTTGGCTCCGACGAGCAGCAGCACGATCAGCAGAATCACGAGCAGTTCATTGAATCCCAGCATGGCTCACCCCTGTCGGTAGATCGCGTAGTCGGTTAACGACTCATACGCGATGCGAAGGCCATTCATCTCAATGCCATGGACCGATGCTTCCGCGCGGCGGATGAAGCCGGCGGCGCGCGCCTGGGCTTTCGCCACGGCCCCGGATTCCTTAGCCGCCTTGGCCACACGGCGCAAAAACGCCGGGTCGTTGGCGTGCCGGCGCAGGGGAGCAAAGAGCGCGTTCCGGGCTTTCGCGGATAACTGCTGTGCGAGGTAAATAATCGGAAGCGAGAGGGCCCCTTTGTCCAGATCCGCCAGAATCGATTTTCCGAGCTGCCGCTGATCGCCGATCAAATCGAGGCAGTCGTCAATGATTTGAAACGCCACCCCGAAGTTCTGGCCGAACGCGGCCAGCTGTTCAACCTGTGTTGCCGAGCAGCCGCTGAGGATGGCTCCGGATCGGCAACACCCGCCAGTGAGCGACGCTGTTTTCTCTTGAATGATCGCAAAGTACTCGGCTTCCGTCAAGTCCAGGCGAAACCGGGCTTCCACTTCCCGCAATTCGCCGCGGCACAGTTGCTGGCAGACATCGGCGAGGACCTGGATGACGGCGGGCTGCTCAAGGCGGGAGAGCATCGTAAACGCCGTCGAGTACAGGTAGTCGCCCATGAGCAAGGCGCGTTCCGTGCCCCAGCGCTGATGAAAACTTGGGCGCGCGCGGCGCATAGTGGCCTGGTCGATAATGTCATCGTGAATTAGCGTGGCGGTGTGGATGAGCTCGACGGATGTGGCGGTGTCAATCAGCGCCGGGCGATCCGGCGAGGGACCGACCGCGCCGGTCAGCAGGACCAAGGCCGGGCGCAGCCGCTTGCCGCCTGCCGTCACCAGGTAGACGACTTTCCGCGCGATGGGGTCGGCCAATTGTGAGAGCAGGCGGGAAGACACGGCCTGAAGATCGCGCTCAACCGGGGCCAGGGCTTGGTGAAGCTGTACTGCTTCGACGCGCCTCGAACGATGTGCGCTAGGCATGTTTCGTGACCCGATAGAGGCTTGCGAGCCCCAGGGATAATGGGAGGTATTCTACATCAGTTTGGAGTTGCTGCAAGCGTTCGATCATTTGCTCAGGCGTGAGGAACTGCCGCACCGAACGCGCCAGATACGTAAACGGCCACACGCTGCCGGTCAGCACACATCCGATCGTCCGCGCGACCGTCAACAAAAACAGTTGGTAGCCGAATCGCAGCAGGCGCTGGCGAGGATAGCCGGTTTCCAGGATGATGAGCCGGCCTGCGGGACGCAAGACGCGGATCATTTCGGAGAGCCCCGCGGTGAGATCGCTCAGGTTGCGCGTGGAAAATCCGATCGTCACGCAATCAAAACTTCCATCGGCAAACGGCAAGCATTCAGCTTCCGCCTGGCACCAGACGATCGGCAGATGACGCGCTGTGGCTTTGCGCTGGGCGAAGGACAACATGTGGCGATTGAGGTCTGCGCCGATCACCGAGCCGTTTCCCTGCAGTTGCCGCGCCGAGAGAATCGCCAGATCGCCGGTGCCAGAGCACACGTCCAGCACCCTGGAGCCTGGGTGGATGCTCGCCTCGCGAACGACACGGCGCCGCCAGCGTTGGTCAAGCCCCAGGCTGGCTAATCGATTGAACCAGTCATACCGCGGCGCAATCCGGGTAAAGAGCCGCTGCACATACGGCCGCTTTTCTTGCGGCGCGATGGGGATGGTTGCCAGCATGATCTGGGAGCCCTTACGCGCCGTTGCCCATGGCGGTGAAGATCTCTTCGGACGCGGTGATAAGCCGATCGACGTCCTGAGCGGTGTGGGCGGTTGAAAGAAAGAGGGCTTCAAACGGCGATGGCGGAATGAGAATCCCATGCCGCCGCAGGCCATTGGCCCACGCGGCGAACTGTTGCCGGCGACTGCGAGCGGCGTCACCGGCGTTTCGGATGGGCTGGTCGGAGAAAAAGACCGTCAGCATGGAACCGAGCCGGTTGATCTGAATCGCTATACCACAGCGTTGAGCGGCGTGCTGAAGGCCTCGTTGGAGCCTGCGGCCTGCACGGTCTAAGGCGCCATACGGGGGGTGGGCGTGGAGTTTTTTCAGCGTGAACGCGCCCGCGGTCATGCTCAGCGGGTGGCCGGCAAATGTGCCGCCGTGATAGACATTCCCTTCCGGGGCAAGACGTTTCATGAAACGTGCGGGACCGCCAAGCGCGCCAATCGGCATGCCACCGCCGATGATCTTGCCAAAGGTCGTCAGGTCCGGCGTGATGCGAAAATAGGATTGAGCGCCACCCAAGGCTAGACGGAATCCGGTGACGACTTCATCAAAAATGAGCAGGATACCATGACGCTGAGTCAGCGCTCTGAGGCGTTTGAGGAACGCCACCTCAGGCACGATGACGCCGGTGTTGGCCGCCACCGGCTCGACGATGACGCAAGCGAATCTGTTGGCATGATGGCGGATCGCACGCGCCACAGCCTCGATGTCATTATACGGAACGGACATGGCCTCACGGGTTGCGGCCGCAGAGATCCCAGCCGTCTTGCCGGCCATCACGCTCTCGGCATGGCCGTGGTAACTGCCATCGAACATGAGGATGCGCGGGCGCCCGGTCACGGCGCGGGCAAGGCGCACCGCGGTCATGCATGCTTCGGTGCCTGAGACGGTAAAGCGGACCTGCTCGACCGATGGCACGGCGTCAACCATCAGGCGAGCTAGTTCGGCTTCCGCAGGGTGCGTTAATCCTAAGACGGTACTTCCCTTGACCTGCCGATGACCGTGGATCAAAGACCCCCAGCCCATGATGAAGTCGACATAGGCGCGACCATCGACGTCATACACCTGGCTGTCGCGGCCCTGCCGGAGCATGAGCGGATTGCCGCCAACATGGCGGAAGGCTCGCACCGGACTGTTCACGCCGCCGACAAGGTACTTGAGAGCACCAGCTCCGATTGATTTTCGATTGACGATTGACGATTGACGATTCATTCTTCTCTGAGGAGTCTGGCGGCGTCTTTGGCCCAGTAGGTGATGAGGATATCGGCACCGGCGCGTTTCATCGCGAGCAGCATTTCCATCCAGACCGGCCGCTCCTGCAGCCAGCCGCGAGCTGACGCCGCTTTGACCATCGCGTACTCGCCGCTGACGTTAAATGCGGCGAGTGGATATGGCAATGCCTGCTTGACGCGCCGAATAATATCAAGGTAGACCAGCGCTGGTTTGACCATAAGGATATCCGCTCCTTGCTCCACGTCGGACCGCGCCTTGCGCAACGCCTCCTCGGCATTAGCCGGGTCCATCTGGTAGGAGCGGCGATCGCCGAATTGGGGTGCTGAGTCTACGGCCTCACGAAACGGCCCGTAAAAACTGGACGCGTATTTCACGGAGTAGGCCATGATCGGCACGCGATCAAAATCCTCAGCATCGAGCAATTTGCGGATCGCTCCTACCGTGCCATCCATCATGTCCGATGGTGCGACCAGGTCAGCTCCAGCCTTCGCATGCGATAGGGCGACCTTTGCGAGAATCTCCACCGAGGCATCATTATCAATGTAGAAATGGGTCTTGTGTCGTGTGTCGCTCCCGACGACCCCACAATGCCCATGCAACGTGTACGCGCAGAGGCACACATCGGTGATGACCAGCAGCTCAGGCACCGATGATTTAATCGCCGCCACCGCTTGCTGCACAATGCCATTCTTGGCATAGGCCCGGCTGCCCCGCGCATCTTTTTTATCTGAGAGGCCGAAGAGCAGCACTGCGGGTACGCCAAGCTCCTTGAGTTGCCGACATTCCTGCGCGAGCGTATCGACCGAAAACTGAAACTGGCCTGGCATGGTTGGGATCGCCGCCCGAACCTTCTTGCCTGCGCGCACAAACAGCGGCATCACCAGCTGATCTGCAGACAGATGCGTCTCTCGAATCAACCCTCTCAGCGCTTCAGATGCCCTCACCCGTCTCGTCCGATACATGAGATTCCTCTAAACGTGTTGGATCGCATCGACAAGGCCTTCGATGGTTGAGATTTTTGCTTCAATAGCCACGCGACCACCGCGAGCGCGGACCGCGGCTGAGGTGATCGGACCGATGGAAGCAAATCTCAGGTGACGGAAAAGCGTCGCCTTGCCTGCGGCGACGAGCGCTTCGTGCAAGTGATCCACACAGCTCGCCGAGGTCACGGTTACGGCATCAAATGGCCGCTCAAAGAGCGTTGTCGCGCTCTGCCGCAGCGCTTTCGGGATGACGGTTTGATAAATCGATCCCTTCACCACCTGCATCCCGCGCGCGCGCAACCCATGCTCCAACACATCGCGGCTGCCTTTGGCGCTGAGGATCACGGCGCGCTTGCCTTTCAGGAGCCGTCTGGGAAAATCGTTCAGCACGCCCTCTTGGCTGTATTGCTTCGGCACAAAATCCACATGCAGCCCCAGCGACTCAATGGCCACCGCAGTTTTGGAACCGATCGCGCCAATGTGACACCCAGAGAGGATTCGCAAGTCCTTGCGGTGCGGTTTGAGCATCTCGCGAAACCACCCAATACCTTCAGGGCTGGTGAAAAAGACCCAATCAGTGTTGGGCAGCGACGCCACGAGAGTTTTAAACGCGCCATTCGACGGCACCGGGGCCAGCGCAATCGCCGGTAACTCCTCAACCTCAGCCCCAAGCGCTTCCAATTGATTCGACAGCGAGGCCGCCTTCTCTTGCGCTCGCGTCACCAGGAGGCGTTTGCCGAACAGCGGCTTTCGCTCAAACCAGTTGAGCTGCTTGCGCAGTCGAACCACCTCGCCCACCACAAGAATCGCCGGCGGGCGAAGCCCTGCGCTCGTGACAGCGGCCGCGATGGTGGACAACGTGGCTGTCACGGTTCGCTGAGTCGCCCTAGTACCCCACGCAATCACGGCGCACGGGGTCGAGACAGGCCGGCCGTGGCGACAAAGCTCGGCCACGATGGCCGGCAACCGACTCACACCCATCAAGCAGACCAGCGTATCTGTGGCGGTGGCCAATTGCGGCCACCGAATGCTGCTGCCCTTCTTCGCGGGATCCTCATGGCCGGTCAGTATGGCGACGGAAGACGCATAGCGACGGTGGGTGACCGGAATGCCGGCATACGCCGGAACCGCAATAGCGCTTGTCACGCCTGGAACAATTTCAAACGGAATCTTGGCTTTGACAAGCTCTTCGGCCTCCTCCCCGCCGCGGCCAAAGAGGAACGGATCGCCGCCTTTTAACCGCACAACGGATTTCCCAGCGTTGGCTTCCCGAATCAGCAAGCGGTTGATCGAGCCTTGTGGCGCGGTGTGCTTGTCTGCCTCCTTGCCGACGTACACCAGCTTCGCCGTCGGCGAACACTGTTTCAGCAGCCGCGGAGAGACCAGATGATCGTAGACCACCACATTGGCTCGACGCAGCGCCTCCTGCCCTTTAACCGTGATCAGGCCAGGGTCTCCAGGGCCAGCACCCACCACATAGACGCATCCGCGTCGGCTCATGGGGAGCGCTCCCGCGCTTCTCGCAGCAAGGCTTCCCGCTCGCGCAGCGGCTCGGCCCTGGCGGGCATGCCGTGCGCCTCATAGAACGTCGCCAGATCATGCACAAAGGCCTCGGTCATTTCGTGGTCAGGACCCAGGGTGCGGGTGGCGATCGTGATGGCCTGCCGCAGGTGCAGCTCAGCATCGTCAATATGCCCCTGAGCCTCAGCCACAGCCGCCAAGCTGCTGAAGAGCTCAGCCGCCACCGGGTGCTCCTCGCCCTCGACATCCGCCACAATCGCAAGCGCTTGGCGGTACAATTGCTCGGCGTCTTTCTCGCGATGCTGCCCGGCCACGGCATCTCCTAAAAGCCCAAGGACCGGCACCTCAGAAACATCGCGCGGTCCATCGTGGATCTGCAGCGTCACCAAGGCGCGCCGCAGCATCGGCTCCGCCAGCGCATATTTTTTCTCTTGGAGGTAGAGGGCTCCGAGATTGAACGCATCGGTCGCCACCGCGGGATGGAATTCTCCAAGGAGCTTTTCATTGATCATCAGCGCGCGCAGATGCAGGGACTCGGCTTCCTTGAACCGCCCCTGGGCGCCGCAGACTTCGGCGAGATTGTTCAGGGCGGTTGAGGTGCGCGTGTGCTCTTCGCCGAATGCGGTGCGCGAGACGTCAACGGCCTCCTCGGCGGCTTTGGCCGCTTCGACGTACTCGCCTGCGTCATACAGCCGGCGGACGTTTTCTGTGAGCGCCTGCCAGGAAGTCTCCGCAGGCGTTGGCGCCTCTTCGGCGAAGAGCAATCCTGGCCATGTCACAGCAACGATAATGGATACAAATCCTATTCGATTCATCACTACAAGGTAGCGCGCCCGGCGGGATTTGAACCCACGACCCCTAGCTCCGGAGGCTAGTGCTCTATCCAGTTGAGCTACGGGCGCTCGGTTTTCTCAAGGAGTCGATGCGCTCCTTGCCGTTCCAATTCTTTCGCTAACGCCTTCCCCAAAGCTGCTGGTTGAGCGACCGACCCGCTCATGACGCCTCGCGCTTGTTCGCGTCCATCTGGGGAAACGACTGCAGCTTCTAGCCTTAATTCTTTGCCTTCCAATTTTGCATAGGCGGCGATGGGGACGTGGCAGCCGCCGCCTAAGGCGCCCAGGAGCGCTCGTTCTGCCTCAACGCAGGCGCGCGTCGTGGAATCTTCAAGCGTACTCAGCAACGTCAGGAGTTCGATATCGTCGGTTCGCGCCTCAATGGCTAACGCGCCTTGGCCAGGCTCAGGCAGCATCACGTCAAACCCGAGATATTCAGTGATGCGTTCGGCCAGCCCCAGGCGGATGAGACCGGCGGAGGCCACCACGATCGCGTCATACCGGCCTTCGTCAAGCTTGCGCAGCCGCGTGTCGACGTTGCCGCGAATCTCAGCCATCTGCAGGTCCTGGCGAAACTTCAGCAGCTGGCTTTGCCGGCGAAGGCTCGAAGTTCCAATGCGCGATTGCGCGGGCAATGTCGCCAATGATTCTCCTGCGCGAGAAATGAAGGCATCCCGTGCATCGGCGCGTGCTGGCACCGCGGCAATCGTGAGCCCTGCTGGAAGTGCGAGCGGCAGATCTTTGAGGCTATGGACCGCGCAATCGATCTCATGGTTGAGGAGTGCCGCCTCAAGTTCTTTGACAAAGATCCCTTCCCCGCCCATGGCCGCGAGCGACGCGGTCGGCCGCTGATCCGCTCGCGTGGCAATGGCGCGCACCTCGAAGCGCCGTTGGGCGTGCCGTGACGATAGCGCGGCCTGCGCCATCTCGGTTTGGCGCATGGCCAACCGGCTTCCGCGCGTTCCGATGCGTAGAGGGCTCGTTCCCGTCACGTTCGTTTCAACGCCGCTTCGCGGTTCAGGAGGGCCAGCGCTTCATCGCGCGCTCGCTGATAGTGGCCCTGCCGCACGAGCGTAAAAACACGGCCATGCACGAGCCGGTCAAAGAAGATTCTGCGGTCGCCATACTGCGGCAACTTCCGCTTAGCCGCGCCTCGGAGGTTCGTCAGCAATTTCACCATCGGCACATACTCTTTGCCGATGAGCGTTCCGAGCTCTGAGCGGAGTTTTTTGGCCAGTGACGGGCTCGCCCCGCCGGTGCTCACCGCAATCGTCAGCGGTCCTCGGCGAAAGATCGCCGGCGCAATGAACGAACACAAGGGGGTTTGGTCGACCACGTTGGTGAAAATCCTTCGCCGCTGCGAAGCGCGGTAGACCGACCGGTTGATGGTCTCATCATCGGTCGCGGCGTACACCAGCCACGCCCCACGGAGATCCGACGGGCGGAACCGGCGGCTGACATGACAAATGAGCTTCCGCTGGGCATAATGCTTGAGCGGCTTTGTCAGCGTTGGGCTAATCAGGGTAATGGCCGCCCCATACTGCAACAAGGCGGTCACCTTTCGCTGCGCGACCTTTCCTCCCCCGATGACGACGCATCGCCGGCCGTGCACGTCGGCGAACAGCGGGTAATACGCCTTCGGCTGCATCAGGCATTCGGATGGCCTGCTGGAGCACAGATGCGGCATGTAGCATCCAGCGGAGCACATACCTCTACGAGAGCCGTTGCTTGAGTTTTTTGAATTCATCTGGAGCCATCGTTCGCGTCTGTTCTTTTCCAGGAAACCGGCCGGCTCTCACATCGCCGACGAACGCCGAGGTGGCCTGCCGGATGACATCGCCCAGATGCGCATACTGCTTGACGAACTTCGGCGTAAAGCGATCAAACAAGCCGAGCAGATCATAGGTGACCACCACTTGACCATCGCAGTGCGGCCCAGAGCCGATGCCGATCGTGGGGATCTTCAAGCGCTTCGTGATCTGCCGGGCCACTTCATCCGGCACGCATTCCAGCACCATGGCAAAGCATCCGGCGCGCTCAAGTGCCTCGGCC
Organism: Candidatus Omnitrophota bacterium; assembly: GCA_016209275.1. NCBI lineage: Bacteria > Pseudomonadati > Candidatus Omnitrophota > Candidatus Omnitrophota bacterium. Next base: position 21,100 of record JACQWM010000020.1, on the reverse strand, counting down.
TGCGCGATAATTCGGGCCGCTGAGGCCGCATCTTTGCCCCGCATGCCGAAGCCGCCTTCCGCGGCAGCGGTTTGTGGAGTCAAGCCAACATGGCCCATCACGGCCATGCCGGCATCGACCATGGCGCGCGCCGTCTGATCCATGCTTGGCTTCCATTCAATTTTGACGGCATCGCAACCCGCCTCAACCAGAAAGCGTTTGGCATTGCGCACGGCGGTGGATGGCGTGCTGCCGAAGGCCGCCAGCGGCATGTCCCCAATCAGCAGGGCGCGACTGACCCCGCGACGAGCCGCCTTGGCGTGGTGCAGCATCTCCTCAACGCTGACAGGCGCTGTCGTCTCGAAGCCCAGCACCACCATGGCCAGCGAATCGCCGACGAGCACGAGATCAACCCCAGCCTCATCGATCGCCTTGGCCATAGGATAATCGTAGGCCGTCAGCATGACCAGCTTTTTGCCACGCCGCTTTGCCGATCGAATCTGCTGAACCGTGACCTGGGTCATCAAGCAAGGGCGTTTAGACGGCGACGAGGAGCTCCTCGCGCACCGCGCGAGCCGCTTCCACGCACACGCGGAGCTTCTCGATGGCTTGCTCAGGCGTTCGGGTTTTCAAACCGCAATCCGGATCGACATAGATCTGCTCAGGGCGGAAGACCTTCAACGCCTTGCGCAAGTTGGCCACCACTTCGTCTTTCGACTCAAGGCGGTGGCTATGCACGTCGACGACCCCTAACCCGATTTCCTTCGAGAATCGCTTGCCGCGAAAGACCTCCAGCAGCTCAAAGTTTCGATTCGCAAATTCGAGGTCGATGTGATCCACCGGCAGCTTGGACAACTTCGGGCCGATGGCCTTGAAGTCGCCATAACAAATATGGGTCAGCGTTTTGGCCTTGAGCCCTTTCGTCACCACGCCTAAGGCTTCGATCGCCAGATCCATTTCTGACGGCCGAACGGAGATGGCCGGCTCATCGATCTGGATGTATTGCGCGCCGGCGAGCTCCAAATCCTTCGCCTCATCGTGAATGACCTTGGCGAGCGCTAAGGCCGCCGCGCGGCGGGAGGGATAGTATTCGTTGAACGACCAATCCATGATGGTATAGGGCCCGGTCAGCATCCCTTTGACCGGCCGGTCGGTGAGGCGCTGCGCAAAGTTCCACCACCCCACCGTGATGGGCTTGGCGCGCGTAATCTTGCCGACGATAATCGGCTTGCGGTAGTACCGGTTGCCATAGGAGCGCACGAGTTCGGTGTTGGCATGAAACCCGCTGAAGTGCTCGGCGAAGTAGGCGGCCATATCGCCGCGGTATTGCTCGCCGTCCACAAGAATATCGATGCCAAGATCCTCCTGGATCTTGATCCACTCGCGCGTGGCTTGCTCTTCCAACGCATGCAGCTGCGTGGCGTTCAGCTCGCCGCGACGGTGCTGTTTCCGCGCCTCCTCAAGATAGGCGGGTTTCGGCATGCTCCCAACAGATGTCGTGAGCAACATCACTATTTCCTCCTCTGTCTCTGAAGCCCCGGCCATCAGGGCCGGGGCGGAATGCCGAGCGCGTTGGGCGCTCGGCCTTATCCGCGAAATGCGTGAACCGCTTCGACCAGTCGGCGGATTTTCGCCAGGGCCTGCGTATGCGGGAGAAATTCCAATCCACAATTGGGATTGATATACAGCTGATCCGACGGGACCAACGGCGCGACCGCGCGAAAGATCGCATGCAGCTCTTTGACCGACTCTAATTTCGTGTTGCGCGCATCAAGACAGCCAATGGCGAGCGCTTTCGTGATCTTCGCCCGTTTCAAGGCCGACAGCGCCTTCGGGTCGGACACCACATCAATGCCGATGATGTCCACGGGAGCTCGCATCAACGCCGGCAGCCACCCATTCACCGCGCCGAAATAGGTGTAGACGGCCGTCGTCGCCGAGACGCCTTGCGTGGCGCGCCGCAATCCTTCAACGGCGAGCCTGGCATCGGTTTTGCCGAAGCCGATCGATGGCTCATCAAATTGAATCAGCGAGGCTCCGGCCTGAGCCAGCGCCTTGGCTTCCTGGTTCAGCATCTCGGCCAAGGCCAGGGTGAGTTTCGACTTGGACGCAAAGTACTGATCCTCGCACCATGTCGCAAACGTATACGGCCCTGGCAGCACCGCCTTGACCGGTTTCTTCGTGCAGTGGCTCGCAAAACGGTACTCATTGACGAACCTCGGGCCGGGCCAGGACGGCTTGCGCTTCAGAATCGGGCGCCGGAACAGGACATTATTGTCGAACCACCGCTCAAGACGCTGTTGGATGGCAAACCCGTCAATGTGGGTGGCCAACGGCCGCAGCAGATCATCCCATCGGATCTGCCCATCGGTGAGCACATCGACTCCGGCCTGCTCTTGCTCGGCGATCACCGCCCGAGTGACCTCGTCTTCAACGGCCTTCAGTTGCGCATCGGTGAGCTCGTTCCGCTCCCACCGATCTCGAGCGCTGCGGAGTTTCGATGAATACGCCCCATCGGCGACTTTCGGATAGTTCCCCACCACCGTGGTAATCATTCCAGCCCCTTTCCCGTTGTTCGTTGATATTGACGTGGCCAGGCCTCCATCACCATCCCTACGCTGACCTGATCATCGAGATCGCTCAACGCCGTCGCGCGATGCGCGAGGACAGTCTGAACGTCGTCCGGCAGCAGCGCGCTCACGATGGGAGGCAGTGCTCGCACCAGCAATGATCCTTGGATCAGCCAGCTTGCGGGATAGCGGCGGATGGCAAAGCCGGCGATTTTGCGGTGATCCACCATGACGGCGTATGAGCTTGGTTGCGCCAAACAGTAGGTGATCGGCTCCTGAGCCGGCTGTTCGAGCACCGCGTCGGCCACGACGCCGAACTGACGGCAGCACTCCACCGCGCTGTCCGTGATCATCTGCATGATGTCATGAAGGTGCTCTGCGCCTTCGCGAGGCCAGACCACCGAGATTGACACGTCGCTGCCGTGAAAGGCGATCCCGCCGCCAGTTGGCCGCTCAACAATGTCGATGGTCCATGGTCCATGGTCGATCGTCTCAATCCATGTTGGCCGCGGCTGCTTAAAACCCAACGATACCGCGGGCGGATTCCACTGAAAGAATCGCGCCGTGCCTATCGCCTCAGCCGCCAACCGCGCATCGCAGGCCATATGCGCTGCGGCGGTGCGAGGCTCATCAACACTCAGCCGCCACTCACGGCTGTGTGTTGCTCTGCGGTCCATCGCAAATTCGGCTCCCGCGCCGCCTTCACTTCATCCAATCGCTCAACCGGCATCCGAGAGGGCGCGCGCTTGACCACATCCGGGGTCTCTGCGGCTTCTTTGGCGATTCGCACCAAGGCCTCGGCGAACCGATCCAGCGTCTCCTTGGATTCGGTTTCGGTCGGCTCGATCATCAAGGCCTCGGCCACGATGAGCGGGAAGTACACCGTCGGCGCGTAAAAGCCGTAATCGAGGAGCCGCTTGGCCACATCGCCCGCCGTCACACCATGCGCTTTCAGCGGCGTCGCACTCGCAATAAACTCATGCATGCACGGCTGATCATACGGAATCGCGTAGGCGTCGTTGATTTTCGCCTTAAGGTAATTCGCATTGATGATCGCCGTTTCCCCTGCGCGGATCAGCCCTTCGCGGCCCAGCGTGCGAATATAGGCATAGGCGCGGATCAGCACGCCGACATTGCCGAACCATCCATGCACGCGGCCCACCGTGGCTCGGCTTCGGGCCGTCATGGCAAAGTGCCGGCCCTTCTTCACCACGCGAGGCACCGGCAAAAACTCTTCCAGCGACGTTCGCACGCCGACCGGACCGGCTCCCGGTCCGCCCCCGCCATGCGGTGTTGAAAACGTCTTATGCAGATTCAGTTGCAAGAGGTCGACGCCCATCTCCCCCGGCCGCGCCACACCGAGCAACGCGTTCATGTTCGCGCCATCCATGTACACCAGCGCGTCTTGCTCATGCAGCATGGCGGTGATGGCCGCGATATCGCGCTCAAACAACCCCAGCGTGTTGGGATTCGTGAGCATCAAAGCGGCCACATGCCGGGTGAGCTTCTGCTGCAACTCCTGAACATCGAGCAGGCCGTTGGGTCCTGTGTGAAGTTTTTCCACGGTGAAGCCAGCCAGCGCCGCAGAGGCGGGGTTGGTGCCATGCGCTGAATCAGGGATCAGAATGACGGTGCGATCGCGGTGCCGTTTGCGCCGGTGGTACGCGGCGATGATTTTCAGCCCGGTCAATTCCCCCTGGGCGCCTGCGGCTGGCTGGAGGGTGAAGGCGCCCATGCCGGTGATAGCGCACAGCAATTGCTCTAATTCATACAGCAGCTGCAGCGTTCCCTGCACATGCGCTTCGGGCTGCAGCGGATGCACATACGCCAGCCCCGGAATCGCGGCAATGCGCTCATTGAGCTTCGGGTTGTACTTCATCGTGCAGGACCCAAGCGGATAACAATTCGTATCAACCGAGAAGTTGAGTTGCGACAACCGCGTGTAATGCCGCACGACATCAAACTCCGCGACCTCAGGCAGCGGCGGCGGGATCGGCCGCAGCGCCTCATCAGGCCATGCGTCGGCAGCAGCCAGGGCGGGAACGCCGCTGGGCGGCAAGAGATAACCGCGCCGCCCCGGAACCGACTGCTCAAAAATCAACGGCTCGGCCATCAGACCAACGCCTTCAGGGCGCCAACGGTCCTGTCGATGGCGTCTTTCGTCATGGTTTCCGTCACGCACCAGAGGGCGGCGTGCGGCATGTGGGGATACCATTGAGCCAGTGGCAGCCCGCCAACGACGCCTTTGGCGGCTAACCGACGGTTGAGGCGAACCACATTCACCTTTTCATCGTACTGAAGCGTGAATTCGTTGAAGAACGGCTGATCAAACGCCGGCGCGATCCATGGGATCTCACTCAGCCGTCTCTGCGCGTAATGGGCTTTCTCAAGGTTGAGCTGTGCCAGCTCTCGCATGCCGTGCGAGCCGAGCACGCTGAGAAAAATCGTGGCCCGAAGTGCGAGCCAGCCCTCGTTTGTGCAAATATTCGACGTCGCTTTCTCCCGGCGGATGTGCTGCTCTCGCGTCTGCAGGGTCAGCGTGAAGCCTCGGCGGCCTGACTGATCCACGGTGCAGCCGGCCAACCGGCCGGGAATCCGGCGAACCAGCGCTTGTGTGGTCGTGAACAATCCCAGCCCCGGCCCGCCAAAGGAGATCGGGCTGCCGAGGCAACGGCCTTCAGCCACGGCAATATCAGCGCCATAGGCTCCAGGCGGTTGCAGCAATCCGAGACTCACCGGGTAGACCGACGCGACAAACAACCCGCCGACGCGATGCGCGCGTTGCGCGGCTTGGGCCATGGGTTCAAGACAGCCGAAGACGTTCGGCTGCTGCAGCAGAACACCGGCCACATCATCCTTCAAGGCTTTGTCGAGCGCTTCGACATCGGTGACGCCATTGACCGTGGGGATCACTTGGAGCATCGCGCTGGCATCGCTGAGATACGTTGACATCGTTTGCCGCACATGCGGATGGACCGCCTCAGACACCAAAAACCGCGGGCGTTCCGTGGCGCGTAATGATAAGACGGCGGCTTCTGCGGCCGCCGAGGCGCCATCGTACATCGAGGCGTTGGAGACCTCCATCTGCATCAGCTCGCAGATCATCGTCTGAAACTCGTAGATCGCTTGGAGCGTGCCCTGGCTCGCCTCAGCCTGATACGGCGTGTACGGGGTGAGCCATTCGCCGCGAGCCGCGATCGCGTCGACGACCGTCGGGATCAGATGGTGATACGACCCTGCGCCAAGGAATGAGATGACGTCCTTGACCGAACGATTCCGCGCAGCCAACTGCTCGCCAAGTTCAATCACCTGGGCTTCGGCAAGGCCGTCAGGGACATCAAGGGTGCGGCGCTGCAGCGTTTCGGGCACGCTGCGGATCAGCTCCGCAAAGGAGCGAACACCGATGGCGCGCAGCATCTCCTGCAGCTGCGCATCCGTGTTTTGGGAATACCACATCACGTTCAGTGTCCGGGTGTTGGCGTCTGGAGTTGCTGCTCATACGCCTGAGCCGACAACAGCGAGGAGAGCTCTGCCGGGTTGCTGGGAGCCACCGCAAAGAGCCAGCCGGCCCCATAGCAATCCTGGTTGACCGCCTGAGGCGACTTGGCGAGCGCGCCATTAGCGCGGCTGATCACTCCTGAAACCGGCGCGTAAATATCGAAGGCCGCTTTCACCGATTCGATGACCGCAGCCGGCTCGCCCTGTTTGACGACCTTTCCGACGTTCGGCAACTCGATAAACACCACGTCGCGCAACTCTTCCTGGGCATGGGACGTAATGCCAACGGCAACGTCCGTGCCCTCTTGCCGCGCCCACTCGTGGGTTTTGGTATACCGAAGTTCAGCGGGAATATTCATCTCACGATAGCCTCTCCAATAGATGCGTTCCACTCGATGGTGCCGGTGATGAGACCGCCGAAGGTTTGCGCTCCGGCTTCCAAAACGGCAGTTTCACGATGGCGGCCGCGTAGCGTTGCGCTCGCACCGTGAGGCCCAAGGGCGCTCCGACCGCGGCCGACGCCGGCTCCACGTAGCCCATGCCGACCGGCTGATTCAGCATCGGGCTAAACGTGCCGCTGGTGACCGCGCCGATGCGCCGATGATCCGCGCCAGGGGCCGTCAGCTCCATCCCTGTCCTGGGCACCGGGCCTTGCGGCAACACAAACCCCACAAACTTTCGCGTCACCCCTTGCGCCCGCTGGCGCAGGAGCGTGTCCTTGCCGATAAAGTTCGGCTTGCCGAGGGCGACGGTCCAATCCAATCCGACTTCCCACGGGGTCGTCGCCGCATCCATGTCCGCGCCATACAAACGCAGACCGGCTTCCACTCGGAGGGTATCTCGCGCCCCCAGTCCGACGGGATGGGCATCCTGCGGTTTGCCGGCGGCCAACGTGGCCTCCCACAGCCGACCGGCATGCCGATTCGGAAGGAACAGCTCAAACCCATCGCTGCCGGTGTAGCCGGTGCGGGCGATGCAGGCGTCGGGCCCGATGGTTCTGATTGGCGCGATTTCAAACCGGCCAAGGCCGGCCACTTTGGCGTCGATCAGCGTCTCGAGCACGCGCGAGGCCAGCGGCCCTTGGATCGCCAGAATGGCCCTCTCCTCGCTGATATTGGTGACGGTCGTGTTCCCTTGGCGATGCGCGCGCAGCCACTCCACATCGATCGCCCGGTTGCCGCAGTTCACGATGACGAGGAATTCCTCCTCACCCAGGCGGTAGATGATCAGATCATCGATGATGCCGCCGCGCTCATTGAGCATGAGCGTATAACACGCGCGGTTCAACCCGACCTGGGAAAAATCGCTCACCATCAGATGATTCAGGGTCCGCGTCGCGTCCGGGCCGGTGACGAGTACTTGGCCCATGTGGGAGATGTCAAAGATGCCAAGCGCTTGGCGCACGGCGCGATGCTCATCGAGGATGCTGGTGTAATACAACGGCATCTCCCAGCCGTGGAAGTCCGTCATCTTCGCGCCCAAAGCGCGGTGTTTCTCGTTGAGAGCAGTTTTATTCATCGGCGTGTGCTCGTGTCAGCTCCTTTGACTTCCTTGAGGATCTCAGGCACCAACGCTTCCCAGCCCAGCGCGTAGACGTGGATCCCATCCGCCACCTCCCGCACCGCGCGGATCAGCTCCGTCGTCACCGCGACGCACTCGGCTTTTGCATCGTTGGTCTGCTCAAAGCGGGCGATGAGATCATCCGGGACGCGGATCCCCCAGACATGCTCATTCATGTACCGAGCCATCTTGGCGGACTTGACCAGGAGGATGCCGGCGAGGACGGGCTTTCCAAACGGCTTGACGCGCTCCATGAACGCGCGAAGCGTAGGCGGGTCAAACACCGCCTGCGTCTGGAAAAATTCAGCGCCCCCATCGATCTTCGCCTGAAACTTTTGGGTTTCCACCTCAAGGTCTTTCGCCCCTGGATCCGCCGCCGCCCCGATGCAAAATGCTGGAGCGCCAGCGAGGTCCTTGCCGGCCATATCCTTGCCCTGCGTGAGCCTCTTGGCCGCCTGCATCAGGGCCGCGGAGTTGATGTCAAAGACCGGTTTGGCCTCCGGATGGTCGCCGGCTTTCGGGTCATCGCCGGTCAGCAGCAGCAGATTGCGGATGCTCAAGATCGACGCGCCCAGCAAATCCGCCTGGAGGGCGAGGCGATTGCGGTCGCGGCAGGTCATCTGCAAGATGGGATCAGCCCCCGCATCCAGCACCGCCTTGGCCACGGCCAGCGGACACGCCCGCATGATCGCGCCAGAGCCGTCCGTCACATTGATGGCATCGACCTGCCCCTTCACTAGCCCAACCGCCTTCATGATCTCCGAAAGGTCAGTGCCTTTCGGCGGGTTGACTTCCATGGTCACCAAGAACTTCTTCCCGAGCTTCCGCTCAAAGCGCTCCGTTTCAGGCAAATTTATCTGTGTCATCATCTTTTAGCAATCTGTGTAATCAAACACCATTCCTTTGTTGTAGCTTAAAGGCTTCAACCGTGTTCTTCATGACCATCATGACCGTCACCGGCCCCACCCCGCCGGGCACCGGGGTGATGAAGGCGGCGCGCGTTTTGGCCGCCTCGAACTCCACATCGCCCACCACGCGGCCGCCCACCACATTGATGCCCACATCGATCACGATGGCCCCAGGCTTAATCCAAGCCCCTCTGATGAACTGCGGCCTGCCGATGGCGACGACCAGCACATCGGCCCGCCGCACATGCTCCTCAAGCCGTCCGGCCTTATCGGTGCCGATGTGACAAATCGTCGTGGTGGCAAGGGTATCCAGCAGCAGCATGCTGACCGGACGTCCGACAATTTCGCTATGCCCCACCACGACCGCTTCTTTGCCGGCCAGATCAACCTGTGTCGACTCGATGAGCTCCATGACCGCCAGCGCGGTGCAGGAGCCGATGCGGGCTTTGGCGAAGAATCGCCGCGCCGAGTTCTGCGGATGGATGCCCTCGATGTCTTTCGTCGGGTCGATCAGCGAGGAAATCCGCTGCGCATCCACGTGCTCCGGCAGCGGTTGATGCACGAAAATGCCGTGCACCTTGGGGTCCTGGTTCCACGCATGAATGATGCGTTCCACGTCTTCAGGACGCACGTGCGGGTCGCACTCATGGCTGCCGACGGTTTCGATGGCGAGTCTGGCGGCCGTGCGCTCTTGCGCCTGCCAATACAGTGTTGAGGCTTGGGAGTTGAAATGGAGGACGCGTAACTGCGGTCTCGGCATACTTCGAAGCGGAATCAGCTCGCTCAGCTCTTCCCGCAGCTGCGTGAACATGCGCTCAGCGATAGGTTTTCCCTCTAACTCGATTGCGGCCATTGCTCCGATCATCTCCGAAGCCGTCGTCGGATCCTCAGCGCATAGGCGCGATCGTTGAGCCACGCCAGGTTGGCGTTGATAAACCCTTGCGCTCCGGCTTGCCCCGCCTCCGCGAGTGCCATGGCGCAACGCACATCTGATTGAAGCCGCGGCGCAATCGTCCGTTGGATCTTGCGGCCAAGCGCACGAACCGCTTGCGCGTCCTCATAGACGCGGCACGGGACCTCAACCGCCGCTCTCAGGGCTTGCCGAAACGTTCCGCGCCGTCCGGTGCGGCAAGCGGCAATGACGCCGGCGAAGACGGCGGCATCGCGCTCCGCGAGCCAAAGGCTTCGCTGCCGAATCTGTTTCAGGCGTTTCCGATCGGCGGGATGGTGCGCGAGCTTCTCCAGTAGGGCGGCGGAAAGACCCACGCCGAGCGCGGCAGCGGTTCCCCCTCCATACCAGGATCCCTGTTGGGCCACCTGACCGAGGAATTTCGACAACGGAACGTGCAACGTAACCTCGTTAGATGAATACGGATACGGAAACACTTATTATAGGGGAAATCTGCGGCGGATTCAACGCGATCGAGCGTCGTCAACTGGCATCAAAGGCGCCGCGGATCAGCTCGACTGAAGGCTCCTCAGCGCCGCGCCAGCCAATGGCGATGACGTCAAATCGGCACTGCGGCGGCCACTGCGGCAGGCGGTTCAGATACCAGGCGGCGGCGCGGATGAGCCGGCGCTGTTTGGGCGAGGTGACCGATGCCAGCGGCCCACCCCACTGTTCCGAGGACGCCGAGCGCACTTCAACGAAGCAGAGTGTTGCGCCCTCGCGAGCCAGGATGTCGATTTCCCCGACGGGAAACTGAATGTTCGTCTCTTCGATCTGATAGCCCTGCGCGCGGAGGTGCGCCGCCGCGATTCGCTCACCCCGACGGCCTAACCGTTGGCGAAACGTGCTTCTACTCATCGAGGACGGGGTGGAACGTGCGCCGGTGGAAGATCGACGGCCCATGCTGTTTCAAATTGGCGGCGTGCAGGCTCGTCCCGTAGCCTTTATGGCGAGCAAACGCATACTGCGGAGCCAGCTCGTGATACAACCCCATCAGGTCGTCACGCACGACTTTCGCGACGATGGAGGCGCAGCTAATCACATACTCGCGCTGATCGCCATGGATGATCGGCCGGCATGGAAGGCCAATCGGCGGAGCGAGATGGCCGTCGACGAGGACGAGATCCGGCCGCTGAGGCAATCGCTCGAGGGCGTATTGCATCGCCATGAATGTCGCCTGCAGGATGTTGATTCGGTCGATCTCAGCGGCCGGCACGATGCCTACTCCGATGTCAGCCTGCTCAAGAATCGCGGCATAGGCCACGGCACGCTGGTGGGCGGTTAACCGTTTGGAATCATCGATGCGGACGGGCAGGCGTGGAACGTGAAGGATGACTGCAGCGGCCACGACCGGTCCGGCCCAAGGGCCTCGGCCGGCTTCATCAACCCCAGCAACAACGCCCATCGAAGCCGTAAGCCGATCACCGGTTACGTGGTCGTGGTGCTCTTTTCTGCGACAACAGCAGCGGATTCAGCCGCCTTGTTCGATTCAGAAGCCGCGCGGACGGCCTTCGTCGCCATCGCGTCAGTGGATTCCACCCGCACCTTGCCGATCTTCGTCCGCAGGTAGTAGAGCGTGGCGCGCTTAAGATGTCCGTGCCGCAGCACATCGATCTTCGCCACGGTTTTTGAGTCAACGGGAAAGACGCGCTCCACCCCCTCGCCGAAGGTCACGCGCCTGACCGTGTACGTCCTCGACGCCCGCGCGCCTCGCGTGCGGATCACCGTGCCTTCAAACTGCCCCAGGCGTTCCTTGCCCTGCTCTAAAATGCGGTACCAGACGCGCACCTCATCGCCAGGGTGCAAGCCCGCCGCCGTGTTCTCTTTCGGCGTGCCGTGAATCCATTGCAACCATTCCATCTTACCCCTCCATTGATAATGGATTACAGTGATTTTGCAGAGCGATTACATTGATGACTCGTGATCATTTCAGGGCGCACAGCCAGGGTCTGCGCGGTGGCCTGGGCTTTTCGCCAGCGCGCCACAGCCTCATGATCCCCGCTTAAGAGTTCCTCTGGGACCGTCATGCCGCGGTACGTCGGTGGTCGGGTATAGTGGGGATATTCCAGCCATCCTTCCGCAAACGATTCCTCCTCGGTGGCCTGGGCATGGCCGAGGACGCCGGGGATGAACCGCGCCAGGGCATCGATCGCCACCATCGCCGGCAGCTCGCCGCCGGTCAGCACATAATCCCCAATGGACAGGGTCCGATCCGCCAAGCCGATCCTCACCCGCTCATCCACCCCTTCATACCGGCCGCAAATCAAGAGCACGTGTGTTAGCGCCGCCAGCGCCTTCGCCAGGCCGGCCGAGAGCGGCTCGCCCTTCGGGCTCAACAGAATCGTTTCACACGTCCTCGGCTGCCGGATTCGATGCGCCTCGCAGCCCCGCTTGGCTCGGAGAGCCTCGACCGCTTCAAAGATGGGCTCCGGCTTCATCACCATGCCAGGGCCTCCGCCATACGGCCGATCATCCACGGTGCGCCGCTGATCATGCGTATAGTCGCGAAGATTGTGCACCTGGATATCGACGATGCCGCTGTCCTGAGCTCGCTTCAAGATCGAAGCATTCAGCACCGGCGGAAACATCTCCGGAAATATGGTCACCACATCAATCTGCATCGGTTAGTGTTTGAGCGCCGCGACAGAAATCTTTTTGAACCGTTTGATGAGATGCGCGGTCGCTTCGGAGACCTGCGCGCCGGAAGAAATCCAAAAGGCCAGGCGCGACTCATCCAAGGAAAAGTGCGGTTCCTTGAATGACGGATCATAATACCCCAACGTTTCCAGGATCCGGCCGCCTTGGGAGCGGGTCCGTTCTGTCGCCACAATGCGATGATGCGGCTTCTTTTTCGTCCCCCGACGCTCTAAACGAACCACCACCATCTAGGACTCCTTTCGCTGAATTTTTGCCCCTAATCGGCAGAGTTGTTCTTCGAAATCTTGATAGCCGCGCTCCAAATGCTCCACCCCGGTCAGCTCGGTTTCATGATCCGCCGCCAAGCCCGCTAAGACGAGGGCGGCAGCGGCTCGCAGATCAGATCCGGCGACCGGAGCACCCGAGAGCCGATCCACCCCTTTGACGATCGCGCTGACCCCTTCCTTCGTAATCGAGGCTCCCATGCGGTTGAGCTCCGCGATGTGCATGAATCGCTCCGGATACACTTTTTCGGTCAAGATGCTCACCCCGCGGGCCACGGCGAGCAGCGCCATCATCTGGGCTTGCATGTCCGTCGGAAATCCTGGAAACGGCATCGTGGTGACATCAACGGCCTGCAACGGTTGATGGCGATTGCGTTGCACCCGCACGGACCCGTTCGACGCGTCAATATGGACGTTCGCCTCCGCGAGCTTATCAATGATGGCCGAGAGATGGTCGGCGCGAGCTCCCTCAACCGTGACATCGCCGCCGAGGAGTGCTCCGGCGATCATCCACGTGCCGGCTTCAATGCGGTCAGGAATAATCTGATAGTGAACTCCGTGGAGCCGCTCAACGCCTTCAATGCGGATCACCGGGCCTCCATGGCCGTCGATATGCGCCCCCATCGCGATGAGAAAATTGGCTAAATCGGCCACCTCAGGCTCGCAGGCCGCCTGCTCGATGGCGGTCACCCCTTTGGCGAGCGTCGCCGCCATCATGACATTCCCGGTGGCCAAGACCGAGGAGCCAAATGCGCCTGCGAGGTGAACTTTCGCCCCCGTCAGCCTAGCCGCGGCCGCGATCACATCCCCGTGCTCAATGGTCAAGGTGGCTCCCAAGCTCTGCAGCCCCTTGAGATGCAAATCAATGGGACGAGGCCCAATCACGCAGCCGCCTGGCATCGAAACCTGCGCCTTGCTTTGCTTGGCGAGGAGCGGGCCCAGCACGCAGATGGAGGCCCGCATCCGAGAGACCAGCTCATAGGGGGCCGTCGTTCCGGCATAGCGGCCCGGCGCAACCGTCAGACGCCGGCCCTCAAGGGTGACCGAGACGCCAAGATGCCGGAGGATCTCCATCATGGAGATGACATCCGTCACCTGCGGCACGTTGTCAATGACCGATGGCTCTTCCGTCAACAGGCATGCGGCCATGATCGGCAGCACCGCGTTCTTCGCGCCGTTGACGGTGACGGTCCCCTGGAGGGGACCGCTGTGTTGAATGAGAAGTTTTTTCAAGGTGACGGGCGCGCCGTGATCACCAGCCCGCGCGGACGTTGGGCTACATCGGTTACAGCGCGACACTGCGCAACCCACGGGGCTGCCGCTGCTTGCGCCATCAAGAGATCGACCTGGTCTTCCCCGCACTCAACGACCACGACCCCGCCTGGCTCAAGCAGGGCCTGGGACGCCGACAACAACCGCCGCACATGCGTCATGCCATCGGGGCCGCCATCGAGGCTCTCACGAGGTTCCTGCCGAACATCCACCGGCAGCCGCGTGAGATCGTCCGTCGGCACGTACGGCGGGTTGGCGATAATGCCATCGAACCGCGCTTCGGCTAACGGCCGCTCCCAATGCCCTTGAATCAGCGCCACGCGGTCGCCGACCCCATGGCGCTGGATATTCTCTCGGGCGATAGCCAAAGCGCTCCATGATACCTCAATTCCGACGAGACGACAAGTCGGAAGCTCGCACGCGATGGTCACCGCCAGGCACCCGCTGCCCACGCCGAACTCCAGGAACCGCAAGGGCCTTAGGCGGTTGCGGTGTAGAGCGCGAAACGCCTCAAGGGCCGCGTGGGCGATGGCCTCGGTTTCCGGGCGGGGGATGAACACGCCAGGACCCACGCGGAATGGCCGTCCGAAAAATTCTGCGGTCCCCAGCGCATATTGCAGCGGCGCGCCTTGGGCCCGTGCCTCGATAATGGACCAAAACCGCTCCGCCTCGCCCGCGGTCACCGGTGTGGCGCGCAGATACAGCTCCAGCGGCGGCAACCCCACGACATGGCCTAGGACCCACTCGGCTTCGCGCCGGGCCAGCCCCCTCCCCGAACGCGCAAGGCGGCGGCTCGCGTCAGCGATCAAGCGATTTGGCTCGTTCATCCGCCGCCAGCGCATCAATCAGCTCCTGCATCTGCCCTTCCATGATCGCGTCGAGTTGATGAAGGGTCAGGCCGATGCGATGGTCGGTGACCCGACGATCAGGAAAATTATACGTGCGGATTTTTTCGCTGCGCTCCGCACCCCCGACCTGCCGGCGGCGATCAGAGGCGATCTGCTGCTGCTTCTCGCGCTGCAGCTGATCCAGCAGCCGCGCGCGCAGCACCCGCATTGCCTTGTCCTTGTTGCGCAGCTGGCTGCGCTCATCCTGGCACGTCACGACCAAGCCGGTGGGGATATGCCGGATACGCACCGCCGAATCCGTGGTGTTGACGCCCTGCCCTCCGGGACCGGAGGAGCGGTACACATCGATCTGCAGATCTTTGGCGGGAATCGGCGGCAGCTCCACCTCTTCAGGCTCGAGCAAGACCGCGACGGTCACCGTCGAGGTATGGATCCGCCCTTGGGCTTCGGTCTGCGGGACCCGCTGCACGCGATGCACGCCGCTCTCATACTTAAACGCCTGCAGGGCCCCCGGGCCGTTGACGGCAAAGGCGATGTCTTTCAGCCCGCCGGACTCGGTGCGGTCGGCTTGCATCGGCTCGACGGTCAATCCTCGCATGGCGGCGTACTTGGTGTACGTCCGGTACAAATCGCTGACAAACAAACTGGCTTCCTGGCCGCCGGTGCCCGCACGGATTTCGATGATCAGCGGGCGATCAGGAATCTCCGTGCGCGAAACCCACAGCCGCTCCAGTTGCTCCAGCAGCCGGAGTTCTTGCTGGCGCAGGAGGGCGGCTTCCTCTTTGGCCATCTCTCGCAACTCCAGATCGCCTTGGGCGTGGAACATCGACTCCGCCTCGGCCGCCTCGCGCTCAACAGACCGGAAGGTGCGGTACGCGCTGACGATCTCGCGCAAGTCCGAGAGCTCCCGGGCGATGTGCTGATACTGCTGCGGATCCTGTTGGTGCATCGAAAAATCCGCCGCCTGATGCTCGAACTCCGCATAGCGGCGCGCCAATCCTTCGAGGTGAGCCAACAGTTGTGGTCGAGGAATCTGCATCTACCGAATGGGCTCAGTGGGGTGGGTTACTTGCCGGCAGTGTTCTTCGTGTATTTCCGCTTGAACTTCTCCACGCGCCCTGCGGTATCGACGAGTTTTTGCGTGCCGGTGAAAAAGGGATGGCAGCCAGCGCAGATTTCGACGTGGATGCTCGGCTTCGTCGACCGCGTGCGGTAGACCGCCCCGCAGGTGCACGTGATCGTGCACTCCACATATTCCGGATGAATTCCATCCTTCATGTTTTACTCCTTCTCGTTATGATTTTTTGGCCATGGTGGCGAGAAACTCTTGATTCGATTTCGTCTTGGACAGACGATCAATCAAGAGCTCCATCGACTGCACCGGATCCATTTCATTGAGCACCTTGCGCAGCACCCAGATTTTCTGCAATTCGTCGTTGGGAATCAAGAGCTCCTCCCGGCGGGTGTTCGAGCGCCGGATGTCGATCGCCGGATAGATCCGCCGCTGGAACAAGTTGCGGTCCAGCGTCAGCTCCATATTGCCCGTGCCCTTAAACTCTTCGAAGATCACCTCATCCATCCGGGAACCGGTGTCGATGATGCAGGTCCCGATAATGGTGAGGCTCCCGCCCTCCTCGGTGCCGCGCGCCGATCCGAAGAACCGTTTCGGCTTATGCAGCGCATTGGCGTCAAGGCCGCCGGTCAAGACGCGGCCGCTGTGGGGCTCGACGGTATTGTAGGCCCGGGCCAAGCGCGTGATACTATCCAGCAGCACGACCACGTCTTTCTTGTGCTCGACCTGCCGCTTGGCTTTTTCCAGCACGATTTCCGCCACCTGGATATGCCGGTCGGCCGGCTCATCGAAGGTGGAGGAAATCACCTCGCCCTTCACCGAGCGCTGCATGTCGGTCACCTCTTCCGGGCGCTCATCGATCAGTAGGACGATGAGCACGACTTCCGGATTGTTGGTGGTGATCGCATTGGCGATTTTCTGCAGCAGCACGGTTTTGCCGCTGTAGGGCGGGGCCACGATCCAGACGCGCTGCCCCTTGCCGATCGGGGAGAGCAAATCCAAAATCCTCGTCGACATTTCCTTCTGGTTGGTCTCGAGCACAAACCGCTGATTCGGATAGATTGGGGTGAGGTTATCAAAGTTCACCTTGACCTTGGAATCTTCCGGGTTCTCGTGGTTGACGGCCTCGACCTTCAGGAGGGCGAAATACCGCTCCCCCTCCTTCGGGGGCCGCACTTGGCCGTTGACGATGTCTCCCGTGCGCAGATCGAACCGGCGGATCTGCGATGGGGAGACGTAAATATCATCCGGACACGGCAGGTAGTTGTAGTTGGGCGACCGGAGAAAGCCGAAGCCATCCGGTAGAATTTCCAGCACCCCGGAGGAAAAAATCAGCCCTTCCTTCTCCGTTTGAGCTGAGAGGACCTTAAAAATCAGGTCCTGTTTCTTCAGGCCCGAGATGCCGTTCACACCCAGATCCCTCGCCACCTTCGTGAGCTCTGAAATTTTCAGGCCCTTGAGCGCGGCGATGTCGAGCTTCACTTGCTGCTGTGTTGCGCTACCAGTCTGTTCCATAGCCGATCCACCTGTGTTCGCGTGCGATCCACGCCGTCTGAGTTTTCCACGACCACATCGGCCAGCGCCGCCTTAGCCGACACATCCCATTGCGCTGCCATCCGCGCATCGATTTCCTCATCAGTCCATCCATGGGCGTTTTTCAATCGTTGCCGTTGGACCTCAGGCCGCGCCGTCACCACGACAAGCGCGTCGACCAGCCCCGATCCTCCCGCCTCAAGCAGCAGCGGAACGTCCACGACCACCGCGTTGACCTTGCATGAGCGCCGCAGGCGTTGAATCTGCTGCTTCATCATCCGGAGCACTTGAGGATGAAGGATCTGCTCCAGGCGTTGGCGCTGCTGCGCATCGCGGAAGACGACGGCGGCGAGTTGCTGGCGGCGGATCGTTTGATCGTCATTCAGCACCCGCTCGCCGAAGGCCTTGACGATCTTCCGCCACGCCAGCTTCTTCGGCTCCATCGCCTCGTGTGAGAGCGCATCCGCATCAAGCACCACCGCGCCTTTCCGCGCCAGCATCTTCGCGACCGTGCTCTTGCCCATCCCGACGCCCCCGGTGACGCCGATGACAATCATTCCACCGGAGTCAGCTCGAGCCAATTGGGTCCGGCGTTCAGAGTCACGGTCAGCGGGACGGTCAGCGTCATGGCGTGCTCCATGGTGTCGCGCACCAACGATCCCAACCTGGCGAGCTCGGCCTGGGGAGCTTCAAAGACCAATTCGTCATGAACCTGCAGCACCATGCGGCTGCGGAAGCCGCCCGCGCGCAGCGCGAGGTCGATCTCCACCATCGCCTGTTTAATCAGGTCTGCGGCGCTGCCTTGGATCGGCGCGTTGATCGCCATGCGCTCGCCAAACTGGCGCATCAGGCCGTCAGGGCTCTTCACCTCCGGAATGTACCGTCGGCGGCCCAGCAGGGTCTGGACAAATCCATCGCGCTTCGCGCATTCGATTTGGCTCTGCAGGTAGTCGCGAACCTTGGGGTACCGTTCGAAATAAGCCTCGATGAACGCTTGCGCTTCCTCGACACCGATGCCTAGCTCCTTGGATAAGCCGTGCGCGGACATCCCGTAGATGATGCCGAAGTTCACCGCCTTCATGGCGCTGCGCTGCTGAGGCTGGACCTCCGCTTCGGAGCACCCGTAGATCAGCGACGCGGTAAATCGGTGGATATCCCGGTGCTGGCGGAACGCCTCCGTCAAATGCGCGTCGCCTGAAAGGTGGGCCAGAATCCGCAGCTCGATCTGGGAATAATCCGCCGCCAGCAGCGCGCCATCCGGGATGCCGGCGATGAAGGCCCGGCGGATGGAGCGGCCCAGCTCGGTTTTGACCGGGATATTCTGGAGATTGGGCTCGCTGCAGGATAACCGGCCGGTCGCCGTGACCGTTTGATTAAACGTCGGATGGATCCGGCCGGTCAGCGGGTCGACGAGCTTCGGCAGCGCCTCGACGTACGTGGACACCAGCTTCGAGAGTTCGCGGAATTGCATCAGCTGCTCCGGCAGCGGATGCTGACCCGCCAAGCGCTGCAGCACGTCGCTGTCGGTCGAGGGCCCGGTCTTCGTCCGCTTGATCACCGGAAGCTGCAGCCGCTCAAAGAGCACGCCGGCGAGCTGCTTCGGAGAATTGAGATTAAAGGTCGTGCCGGCCAGCCGGTAAATCTCTTCTGTCAGCTGGGTCAATTGAGCGTCCATCCTGGCATGGAGCCCGCGCAAATACGTCACGTCAACCGCCACGCCATCCGCTTCCATCCGGGTCAGCACATCGAGCAGCGGCAATTCGAGATCATGGTAGAGGCCGTCGAGATGATGCGCTTGAAGCTTCGATTCCAAGACCGCATGCAATTCTCTGGCGGCAATCGCCCAGCGCCCGAAGGGTTCCTGATCAATACCCGGCGACTTTGGCAGATGGGGCAGCGATTGCTCAAGGAGTTCGTCCGCGACATCGCTGAGCGCTTGGCGTGTGCGCGCGGGATTCAACAGATAGGCCGCGAGCATCGTATCGCCGAGGAGGCCATGGAGTGCGACCCCGCGGGCGGCCAGGGCGCGTTTCGCCGCCTTGGCATCATGGCTGATTTTTTTGGCTTGTGGATCGCTGAGCCAACCGGCCAGCTCGCTGATGTCATCAAGCGGAATCACCCAGGCTTCCGCTGCGGCAGGCGCTAGCGCGATGAAGCCCTCAGCCTCTGGCGTGCTCGGCCACAGCAGGAGGGCCGTCGCTTCGGTGGCGTGAGCCAGCCGCGCCTTCAGCGCGGTCAATTCGTTTGGGCTGGTGACAACATGAATGGTGGCTAACGTGTTGGACATCTGCGTGGGTGCGTGCGCTTCAAGCTCTCGCAGCAGCTTCTTAAATTCCATCTCGCGGAAGATGGCCCGCAGTGCGCGCCAATCAGGCTCCTGGATTTTCAGCGCATCGAGGCTCACGTCCAGCGGGACGTGTTGATCGATCTGGGCCAGCTCGCGGGAGAGTGCGACTTGCTCCCGAGACGCATCCAGCGACTGCCGTAGCACCGGGCTCTCGACCTCCTCCAAGCGCCGATAGAGCTCTTCGAGGCTGCCGAATTGCTGCAGCAGATGCATCGCGGTTTTTTCGCCGATGCCGGGGACCCCGGGAATGTTGTCGATCTCATCGCCCATCAGGGCCATGAGCTCCACCATGCGATCCGGGGCCACGCCATACCGGGCCTCGACCGCGGCGGCGTCCATCACGAGGCCATCCTCTTTATGCGGGTTGTACACTTTAATATGTCCGTTGACCAATTGCAGCGCGTCCTTATCCCCGGTGACGAGGTACGTGTCGATGCCAGCGGCCGCGGTGCGCGTGGCGATCGTCGCCAGCAGATCCTCGGCCTCGAATCCCTCCAGCTCAAAGATCGGCAGGCGATAGGCCGCCAGCAGCCGCTTCACCGCCGGCAGTTGCCCGATCAGCGACTCAGGCATGGGTTTGCGCTGCACCTTATACGCCTCGAATTTCCGATGGCGGAAGGTCGGCTTGCCCGCATCGAACGCCACGGCCGCATAGTCCGGGCGCTGCTTCTCGCGCAGCGCCTTGAGCATCACGACGAACCCGTAGACCGCGTTGGTCGGCCGCCCATCCGCCGTCGACAAGCTGCGGATGGCGTAGAAGGCGCGATAGCAAAACGCCGTGCCGTCGATCAGATAGGCTTTCGGCATCGCACAAAATGCTCACACGCGCTCTATTGGGATCAAACGATGTGGTTCTGGTGAGATGGGTGAATGTGGTTAGGGCCAGTTGCCGTGCGCTTCGGTCACGGCGCGAAATTCCTCAACAGATTGGGCGTGGGCGTTCATCTCGTTGTCGACGATGCGTCGGCGGGTATACACCTGGCCCTTCAGTCCTGGATAATGCGCAAACACCCCCAAGGCGACCAAGCGCTCTTCGGCTCGCGCCGTCCACGGGTCATGAGGCTCCCCAAGCTGGTACCGCTTCATCCAGTGGTAGATCGCTTTTTCTTTCTGCGCCCACCGCTCATACAGCATGGCCAGGTTGGCATGCGCGTCCGGATAGTTGGGATGAATCATGAGTGCTTGCTGATACGCGCTCTCGGCCTCATCGAACCGGCCTTTTTCCTCCAGCAGCACGCCGGCGTCATTCAGCGGGGTGGCATACGAAGGATCAAGGGTGGCGGCTTTTTGGTAGAAACTTAATGCGCTCTCAAGATCGCCGCGCTGCTGGGCCTCATACCCCTGGGCCCGGTATCCCACCGCCTCGTCACGTAATGTGGAGGCGCGAATCGCCGTCGTTGGAACAATCGTGAGGATGGCCAGCCCGGCAATGACGTTGGGCGCGCAGGTGCGGTGCGTCATTCGAAGAGAGTCTAGCATGCTCTTTTGTCTCCGTCAAGCTGAATCCCGCTACTTGTCAACGCAATTTAGAAATGTCCTCGGTCCTGCAAAGTAGAACTGTCCTCTTCGCTGCCAGCGAGACCTGTCCTGTTTCTTAACGCCTTGAGCCGCTGCACGCGCTCGAATTGTCGCCAGGGATGATC
>JACQWM010000019.1 GCA_016209275.1 Candidatus Omnitrophota bacterium | reverse complement strand
CTTGCGTCTTCACATTCCAGGTCTCAACCCATGAGGTAAACGGGACATAAAAATGCCACCCGGAGGCCAGCGCCTCATCAGAGATCTTGCCAAAATCAGCCTTGACCCCGACCTGGCCATCCTCGATGACCGTCATCCCGCATCCCGATACTGTCAAGAGTGCGATCAGTCCCAATACAATCCGTGCCATGCGTCCCATCCTTACCCTCCTGGCCACTTGGCCACCCTGCCACTTTGCCACTCGCTGAATCACTCCCACTCAATCGTCGCCGGGGGTTTCGAAGAGATATCATACACGACGCGATTGATGCCGCGGACTTCGTTGATGATCCGGTTGGCAATCCGCTCCAGCACCTCCGCCGGCAGCTTCGCCCAGTCGGCGGTCATCGCATCCTGGCTTGTCACCGCCCGGATGGCAATCACGTGCTCATAGGTGCGTTCATCCCCCATGACCCCGACGGTCTTAACCGGCAGCAGCACCGCGAAGGCCTGCCACAGATTCCGGTAGAGTCCGGCCCGGCGGATTTCTTTGACGACCCGCTCATCCGCCTCGCGCACCATCCGCAGCCGCTCCTCGGTGACGTCACCCAGAATCCGCACCGCCAGCCCTGGCCCTGGAAACGGATGGCGCCACAGCAGATCATCATGCAGCCCAAGCAGCTTGCCCAGCTCGCGCACTTCATCTTTAAACAGATCCCGCAGCGGCTCCACAAGCTTTAGGTGCATCTGCTTCGGCAGCCCGCCCACATTGTGGTGCGTCTTGATGGTCGCCGATGGCCCGCCCCAGGCGGAGACGCTTTCGATCACATCCGGATACAGCGTGCCTTGAGCCAGGAAGCCGGCGTTGGCGATGCGCTTGGCCTCCGCCTCAAAGACGCGCACAAACTCCCGGCCGATGATTTTACGCTTCTGCTCAGGCTCGGTCACACCGCGCAGCGCATCGAGAAACCGCTTTGCGGCATCCACGTATCGCACCCGAATGTGGAAGTGGCGGCCGAATGTTTCCTCGATCTGTGCGCGCTCACCGCTGCGCAACAGGCCGTTATCAACGAAGATACCGGTGAGTTGCTTACCGATGGCCTGATGCAGCAGCACCGCCGCCACGGAGGAATCCACCCCGCCGCTTAAGCCCAGCACCACCCGGCCCTTGCCCACCTGCTGACGGATGCGTCCTGTGGTTTCCTTGACGAACGATTTCATGGTCCATTCGCCATGGCAGCCGCAGAGCCGAAAGAGGAAATTCCTGAGGACTTTGTCGCCTTCCTCGGTATGCGCCACTTCAGGATGAAACTGCAGGCCGTAGAGCCGGCGCACCGGATCCGCCATCGCCGCCACGGCGGTATTGCGAGTCGCCGCACTGATCGAAAATCCCTTCGGCACGCGCTTGACCAAATCGCCGTGGCTCATCCAGGAGATGAACTTGCGCTTGGTCCCTTTGAACAAGCCGTCGGCTTGGCGCACTTGCAGCATGGCCCGGCCGTACTCGCGCTTCCCGGCCCGCCGTACCGTCCCGCCCAAGAGGTGCGACATCGCCTGCATCCCGTAACAGATTCCCAGCGTCGGAATGCCGACGTTGAAAATCTTGCGGCTCGGCAGCGGGGCATTGCGCTGATAGACGCTGTTCGGACCGCCGGAAAGGATCACGCCCTTGGGCTGCTCAGCACGGAGGAACTTCGTGGTGAGTTGCCGCGGCGGGATGATGCGGCAGAACACGCGCTGCTCGCGAATTCTCCTCGCAATCAGCTGCGTGTATTGAGAGCCGTAATCAACGATTAAGATGAGCTCATGCGTCGGCATCGAACTACGATATCAGATATCGAATTCGATATCTGATATCGCCTTAGCGGTTAGACTCGGGTGAAGCGGGACTTGCGAGCGCCGTTGTCCGGCTGCTCGACGGCGCCCTTGCGGGCCATGCCCACACGCTGCACCTGCTGGAAGATTTTGCCTTCGGTCTGGATCGACGGCGCGATGATGATCTCCGTCATCTGAAATGCCTTGATATCCGCTGCTCCCACCGTGCCCATGCAGGTCGTCAAGGCACCCATCAGATTCTGCGAGCCGTCATCGGTGAGGGCTGGCCCAAACAGAATCTGCTCAAGCGTACCGGTCGTGCCCACGAAGATGCGCGTGCCGCGCGGCAGGGATGAGTGCGGATACGCCATGCCCCAGTGATAGCCCCGCCCCGGCGCTTCCTTGGCTTTGGCAAACGCCGAGCCTACCATCACCGCATCCGACCCGCACGCAAACGCCTTGCAGATATCGCCGCCGTTGCGCATACCGCCATCGGTGATGATCGGCACGTACTTGCCGCTCTTCTTGTAGTAGAGGTCCCGCGCTGAGGTACAGTCCACCGTGGCCGTCACCTGCGGCACCCCAACGCCAAGCACCCCGCGCGTGGTGCACGCCGCCCCCGGCCCGACCCCGACGAGCAGCCCATCCGCGCCGGCTTCCATCAACTCAAGCGTCTGCTCATGCGTCACCGTATTGCCCACGATCACCGGAATCTTCATCGCCTTCATGAAGCTCGTAAAATCCAGCGGCCGATACGCTTTGGCGATGTGCTTGGCCGTCGTCACGGTCGATTGCACCACGAAGATATCCGCCCCGGCTTCCTGGGCGATTGCGCCGAACCGCTCCGCATTCTGTGGAATCGTGCTGACCGCGCATGTCGCCTTGGCCTTTTTGATCTGCTCAACCCGCCGCGCAATCAGCTTTTCCTTGATCGGCTCCTTATAGAGCTTCTGGACGATATTCGTCGTCTCTTCAACATCGCCTTGGATGATTTGGGCGATGGCATCTGAGGGGTCATCGTAGCGTGCCTGGACGCCGTCGAGGTTGAGCACCGCCAGCCCGCCGAGCTTGCCCATGGCGATCGCGAAGGTCACATCCACCACGCCGTCCATGGCAGATGCCAGAAACGGCACCCGGAAGGTGAGGTTGCCGAGCTTCCACGTCGTATCGACCTCGGCCGGATTTCGGCTGGTCGTTCCCGGCACGAGGGCAATCTCGTCAAACCCGTAGCAGCGACGGGCTCGCCGCCCAATCCCAATCCACTCAGCCATGGTGTCCTCCTAAACAAAAATCCCCGCACACACCAACCCTGTGCGGGGAGCAAAATGCTTCAAATGGTCGTCCTGAGCCTAAGTCCATGGTCTATTCTACCGGCCTTCCCTCATCCTGTCAACGCGCAGAGGCAACGATGGCTTGCTGACGCGGCTTGCGGCTTGGATCGCGGCGATGGTTACACGAGGCGTAATCGAAGCAGCCGCTGCGCTATGCGATAGATATCGCTGCGGTCGCCCTCTTTGCGCAGGCCGACGGCCACCACGATCACTACGACGTTCCCGCGATCGACGCGGTAGATGATGCGATACCGCTGGCCGATGGCGCGCAAGCTGCGGAACCCCGCCAGCTCATCGCGCAGGGGCTTGCCCTGCAGCTCAGGCTCATGCGCCAACCCGTCAATCCGTTGCCGAATCTGCTCACGGATTCGGCGGTCGGTGATCGCCTCAAGCAGGCGTGCGGCCGTTGAGGTCAGGAGAATCCGGTAGGTCACAGCGTGAGCTTCCGTTTCACGGCGTCCCACGGAATGAGCTTGCCCTGCTTAATGTCGCGGATGCCCTGCCGCACCGATGCCATCAGCTGCTCATCCGCCATAACTTCCAAGGTTTCGACGAGCGCCTCGTATTCCTCCCAGGGCAGGATGGCCAGCACCGGCTTGCCGCGCCGCGTGACGGCGACGGTTTCATGCGAATGGCTCAACGTATCCGGCAACGAGGTCAGCACCGCTCGCGCCTCCGTCATCGGCATGTCTTTCATCGGGTCCCTCCTATCTGTACAGTAAAGTGTACATCAATATGTACAGAATATCAACCGGCGTCTTCCCTCGCGTCAACTTCGAGCCCATTTCGGTTCCTGTCCCCCAAGTCCGACTGCAATTTTCCTATTTTCATTTTTTCTTCTTGGTAAAGCCACTAATTGAGTCAAGAACAAGAAAGAAAAAGAGTATGGGCCCTGCTAGACCAAGGAAGACAATCCAGAATATCGACCCTCCCGATTTGATAAGACTCCAGAGCCACTTAAAGTAGGTCAATAAATACTTCAAAAGAAAGGTCCCTACCAGATATAGTAAGAAAACGCTCCCTATCCCGATGAGTATCCAAAGTGCCTTGATTATGAAATTTCGAATCCAAAGTCGCGATTTTTCGAGGCTCCCAGTAAAAATCCAAAGCAAAATAATGATGAGAGCTAAACATCCAATCGCTCCCCAAATCATATTATTCGTCACAACCTCCAACAGCCAGCAAGTAACACCTACGTAGTTGCCTTCAACGAATCGCCTGATATTCCAAACTCGTGCATCGGGGACATGCAACTTACATTGACGAATTAACTCGAATCAAGAGCGCCTTGCTTAAGTGCTGTGCCCACGGAACAGTATACTCCGATGATGGTTTTACTGATCACCCCACCAGCTTTGGAATTCCGTTAGAGTAGCGTACACGCGATCTTCCTTACCCAGCAATTGAAGCTTTGTACTGAAATTTCGGTCGCCGTACCCAACGTAAAAACTCTGGTATTTGCTGTGATCGGCGCCTTCATATTCGAAAGCCCAATAGACAACTAGAAGGTTATTTCCTACAAGTGCTTGCTCGACAGCTGTATGATCCAACTGCTGTCCAAGGCCTTCAGTTACAGAACGATTGGGAACAATCATACGCCGTTGTCGCGCTCTGTACTCGTCCATGTCTCCATTTATAGCAAGCATCCGAAAAGGCAAATTCGTGTTGCCGCCCAACTCTCTTTGAAGAAACTGCTCGACAGCCTGTCTATTGGCAAGAGTATTTCGCCTAAAGAAGGATGTTATCTCTCCCAAGAGATCTAAGATTGACCGATTGCGCATATCCCGAACGTATAAGTCCAAGAATTGTTGCAGACTTTGATCCGTATTTGCTTGAATCTGTGTTCGAATACGAGCCTCGTCGACTCCAAGAACAATGGCACGGAAGTTCAAGAAACGGAATTCCAGTGCAGGCTTAACACCATAATTCTGCAGTTCTATTTGTGATCCAAACCAGTTATCGCCTGGGGTATACCACCAAATAACGTTATGTAAGGCTAGCTGAGGTGCATTTTCAAGGCGCAGTTGCTGTTGCTGTAAAATGGCTTGGCAACCCGCAAAACACATGGAACCAATCGCAGCAATGGCGACAAATATTTCAAGGATAGTCCAAAGTGGCGAGCGTCGGCCCAGATTCTCAATAGCCTGGACCAAATTTTTCCGAAACTTAACAAGTTCCGTGATAAGACGCTTCCTTCGTCTTAGCGGCATATGACTCTGCTGTTGATGCACCCTATCCCAAGTGCCCCGCGACCGGCCGGAGAGCGCATCGTGGGCTCAATTATATCCTACTAACCACGCTGCGGGTGGCTGCGCATGCCCGCGAGCAGCGCGTAAGGAGGCCGAGCGGCCACGGTGTCCCCCGCACTATAGGCTTGGCGGTGCCCCTCGCGCCGCCAAGCCGCGGGGGACGAGCGAGGCCGACGCAGCGAGCGCCGGGGCGCCACGGTGGGGCGCCCCAAGCGTCGCGGCGAGCGGCATGCGCAGCCAGGACCCGCAGCTATAAACGCAAAACCCCGCTCGGCCGTTGGGCCAAGCGGGGTGTGCGATTGCCTCCAATCTAAGGCGATATCAGATATCGAAATCGATATCTGATATCTACGTCAGGTGATGATCGCGAGGATGTCGTCTTCGTTGAGGAAGACATACTCCTTGTCGTCGACTTTGATCTCCGAGCCTGAGTACTTGCCGAAGAGAATCCGGTCGCCAGGCTTGACGGACGGTGTCACCACCTTGCCGGTGTTGAGCGTCTTGCCGGAGCCGACCGCAATCACTTTGCCCTCTTGCGGCTTCTCCTGCGCGGAGTCCGGTAGGTACAGCCCGCTCTTCGTCTTCTCGGCTGAGCCGAGCCGCTGCACGATCACCCGATCGCCGATCGGCTTGAGCTTCAGGCTACTTGCGCTTGCCGTTGCTGTTGCCATTGTCTGCACCTTCTGTGTGCTATCAATACATTCCACCCATGTCAGGAGGACCACCGTGACCACCATGACCGCCTGCTGGTGACGGCTTATCTTTCTCCGGCAGTTCGGTGATGAGGGCCTCGGTCGTGATCAGCAGACCTGAGATGCTGGCCGCATTTTGCAACGCGGTGCGCACCACCTTGGTCGGATCGATGATGCCGGCCGACACCATGTCGGTGTACTCCAGCTTGTCCGCATCGAAGCCGACGTTGGTCTTCTCTTCCTTAATGCGCTGCACCACCACGGAGCCTTCCTGGCCCGCGTTGGCCGCAATCTGCCGCGCTGGCTCTTCCAGCGACCGGCGGACGATCTCGACCCCGATCTGCTCATCGCCGCCGAGCTTCAGCTTTTCCAGCACTGAAATGCAGCGAATGAGGGCGACACCGCCACCCGGCACGATTCCCTCTTCTCGGGCGGCCTTGGTCGCGTGCAGGGCATCCTCAACGCGCGCTTTCTTCTCTTTCATCTCGGTCTCGGTCGCGGCACCCACGTTGATCTGGGCCACCCCGCCGGAGAGCTTCGCGAGCCGCTCTTGCAATTTCTCGCGGTCGTAGTCCGAGTCGCTGTCTTCGATCTGCTTCTTGATCTGATCAATCCGACCATTGATGTTGGCGGTCTTGCCGGCCCCCTCAATGATCGTGGTGTTTTCCTTGTCGATCTTGATCCGCTTGGCCCGACCCAAATCCTCAAGCTGAATGTTCTCCAGCTTAATCCCCAGATCCTCGGTGATGGCGCGGGGATTGTTGCCGGGCACGGTGAGCACGGCGATATCCTGCAGCATTTCCTTGCGGCGGTCGCCGTAGCCTGGAGCTTTGACGGCCACGCATTGCAGGGTGCCGCGGAGCTTGTTGACGACGAGGGTCGCGAGGGCCTCACCCTCGAGGTCCTCGGCGACGATGACGATCGGCCGGCCGGCCTTGGCGACTTTCTCCAACAGCGGCAGCAGGTCCTTCATCGCGGAGATTTTCTTTTCGTAGATCAGGATGTAGGGCTCATCGAGCACGCATTCCATGCGCTCAGCGTCAGTCACGAAGTAGGGGGACATGAAGCCCTGGTCAAACTGCATCCCCTCGACTAAGTCCAACGTGGTCGCCATGCTCTTGGATTCTTCCACCGTGATCACGCCGTCTTTGCCGACCTTTTCCATCGCATCAGCGATCTTCTCGCCGATCTCGCGGTCGTAGTTCGCCGCGATCGTGGCCACCTGCTCGATTTCCTTCTTGTCTTTCACGGTCTTGGACAGCTTCTTGAGCTGCTCGACCACTTCCACAACCGCCTTGTCGATGCCACGCTTGAGACCCATCGGGTTCGCCCCGGCGGTCACGTTCTTGAGCCCCTCGCGGAAAATCGCCTCGGCCAACACGGTGGCTGAAGTTGTGCCGTCACCGGCCGCATCTGAGGTCTTCTCGGCGACTTCCTTCACGAGCTGCGCGCCGAGATTCTGATACGGATCTTCCAGATCAATTTCCTTGGCCACGCTGACCCCATCCTTGGTGATGGTGGGCGAGCCGAACTTCTTTTCCAAGACGACATTGCGTCCCTTGGGTCCGAGGGTCACCTTGACCGCTGCGGAGAGTTGCCGCACGCCTTCCAGCATTCTTCGGCGCGCGTCTTCATCAAAGAGCAGCTGCTTAGCCATGCTTCCTCCTTCTTACGATTGCACGATGGCGAGGATGTCCTCTTCGCGAAGGATCAGATACTCCTGATCTTCCACGGTCACCTCGCTCCCAGCATACTTCCCATATAACACGCGGTCGCCTGTCTTGACGTCCAGGGCCTTGATCTTCCCGTCATCAAGCAAGCGACCGGTTCCTACGGCCACCACTTTGCCCTCTTGAGGCTTTTCCTTGGCAGAGTCCGGCAGGACAATGCCGCTTTTGGTGACTTCCTGCGCCTCAAGGGCTCTAACCACGATGCGATCCCTGAGTGGTTTAATAGCCATCCGCTGACCTCCTGTTAGCAATTAGTTGAGATGAGTGCTAAATCTATGCTGATTGTAGCAGTTCGATTGAGATATTCAAGTTGCAAAACAGGTAGATTACTTAACTTATAGAGTATAAATCGACTGTTTACAAACTAATTCTAGTATATTCTCACTGTTTTTGTCAACTTAATAGTGAGAGGCCTTCCAGAACAAGGTGCGGACGGAGGTGGTCAATCGTGCGGGTGTGCTTGGCCACGAGGCTGCTGGCCCCTCCAGTTGCCACCACGACCGCCTTAGGAGCGTACTGACGCTTTAGCTGCGTCACCAGGCCGTCGCAAAGGGACGCACACCCATAGAGGATGCCTGAGCGAACGCTATTGGCGGTGTCCCGGCCCAGTAGTTCAGGCGGCTCGCGCAGCTCCACCTTGGGCAGCAGCGCGGTGCGCGTGGCAAGCGCCTCTAAGGAAATGTCCAGCCCGGGAGCTATGACCCCACCCCAGTACTCCCCAGGCGCTTTGACAAGATCAATGGTAATTGCCGTCCCGAAGTCACACACAATGACGTCCCGTGCTTTCCTTTGCTGTGTGCTGCGTGCTGTGTGCTGTGTGCTGCATAGCCGCCATGCGGCGTACGCTCCGACAAGCCGGTCTTGCCCCACCTGCTCAGGATACGTGTACCGATTCTTCAGCGGCACCTTCAGATCCTGCCCGACCTCCCGGATCGGCATCGCCCCCAACGAGTGAAGCGATTGGATCAGCACGGAGGACATGCGCGGCACCACACTGCACACCATAATCTGCTTCGCCTTCCGCAGATGCAGCCGCTTGGTCTTCGCCAGCGCCTTGAGCTGCAGCGTGATCTCATCCGGCGTCCGGTTGGACTGTGTGGCAATCGAAAACTGCGACACCAGCCGCCCTTTTTCGAAAACGCCAAAATTCGTCGTCGTATTCCCAATATCAATCGCCAGAATCATCGCTGCTTGCTTACCGTGCCTAAATACGCTATTATAGTAGAGAAAGAATTCAACCCGCCCTGGATCAACTCGATCCAGGGTCGCCAGCACCGTAAGGTGCTGGCGCTTTGTTTTATAGTGGTCACTTTTGACGCCATTGGAATTGCTCGGCTAATGACTGGGTGATTTCCAAAAAGTGACCTTGGCAGTGTTGGCGAAGAGCGTAGGAATTGCGTTGTGGTTTATCGAAGTAAACATTGATGACGCGCTTACCCTCTCGAATAACGATGTCCACCGCTGGCGTTAAATCTGAATCTCCTGAGATGAGGTAGGCGACATCAAACTCGTCGCGATGGCAGAGATCAACCAAGTCAACGGCAAGATACACATCCGACCTCTTTTCAACCGGAGGCATTGTCCACTTGCCATAGTACCCCCTTCTAAAAATCAGGCCCTTAACGCTGCGGAGATGTGAGAAATAGGACTGCTGTCGCTTATAGTTTTCCTGCCCGCGCTCCTGTAAAAAGTTGGCATCCGCATAGTAGATCGCCCGCAACTCGTGCTGCTGCGTCAGAAACCTGCAGAACGGCTCGACATCCAATCGCTCGATTCCATAGCAGTCTCGAAGGCCTCTATAAAGGTTATTTCCATCAATGAACACAATCGCTCGATTCTTCGGCTCTGACATGTTACTGCCTAAAGTGAACGGTCACTATTCAATCCTATAGAAATGCTAGGCCGAAAGCGCAACCTCTCGGTTTCTGGCCTGCATTAATGTGTCTATATGTGAGTCGCCTGTTTTTGTAACGACATATGCTTCTTCTCTACCTCGTTGACCAATGGACATAATCCACCCCTTTTCGACACACCTTGAAATATCGCGTCTGATATTCCCTTCACTTGAGAAGCGTTCTTTCGCTGTCTTGTAAGCTTGAACAATCTCAGGCGCAGTAAAGGATTCCTGCCCTCTAAATTTTTCCAAATAGTAGCCCATGGCGGTTATGCGTTCAGGGTGCTTCTTAGGATTCGTTTGCTTCATCAACTCAGCCAGCGAAATTGATTTCTCCCCTGCTTCTACAACGGTGCGGGACGCGTTTAGCTGACTTAGTGGAGGACTGAACCAGGAGTGTTCTCTAAGCTTTTCGGCGTATTCTTTCACAAAAGATTCAGAACCCCATACCTGGAATTCTCGATCTCCCTTACGAACAACTAGACCAAAACTACCATTGACCTGAGAAATTGTCATTGCGAAAAATCTCCTTTAAGCTTTGACCATCACACACAGATTCATAAAGACGATAGAGCATAAAATCCATTCTGTCAAGATATTTATTTCAGATCATTTCAATTCAGCTTTATTTTCAATGATAGGATTTGATTTCATTTTCATGATATTGATCAGTGGGAAAAGCGGAAGGCTGCCTTACAGACTTCAGTTGCTGGAACTAGATCACGGCGGGAGCTGCGGTATTCCCAATATCAATCGCCAGGATCATCGCTCGCGTTGGCCCAAGTTACTTGAAGCGCTCTTTCCTGCGGTAGACGTTGAGGCCCATCTTCACGTCGGGCGCGCCGGCCACGTCCACGTTGCCCTCGGTCGTCGCAATCATCACGCTTTTACCGGAGGCCGACGGCCCAAGATCCGTCGCCAAATCCACCGTGATCACCAACTTCCCGTGCTCCACTTTTACGTCCACATTCTTCATCTATCCTACCCCCCTCTGTTTGGATGAATCATCGAAGCACGGTGACTTCTCCCACTTCAAACGGCCGCAGCAGACCTGAATTGAGACGAACAATCAGACGTCCGGTTTCATCCACATCCAAGGCCGTACCCTCACATCGCTCAGTGCCTGCGACGATGTGGACCGGTTGCCCGAAGAGGCCGATCCAGGGACGAAGAGCTGCGCGGATGGGTCCAAATCCTTCGCGGCTCCAAATATCGTACCACGCCATGAAGCGCTGATACAGCGTCCCGGTGAGCTGCAGCGGATCGCAGGAGGCTCCGGCGGTCTTGAGCGAGGTGGCCGTCTTCGGCAAATCGTCTTGGCGCGTCGTCACATTGATGCCGATGCCGACCATCACCGCGCCACCTTTGGACTCCGCGATGATGCCGGCGACTTTTTTGTCATTGATCAGCACATCATTCGGCCACCGAATAGTTGGAAAAACAGCGTTGGTCGCCGCGGGTGGCAAGCGTTCGCTTAAGCCGGGCGTCCGGAGGCCCGAAGCGGGCACGGTGTCCCGCCCCGGCATACCGGGGCGGGACGAGCGAGGGCCGGAGGGCCGAGCGAAGGCGAGCCGCGCTGGGGCGAGCCGAGCGTACCGGCGAAGCGAATGCGAGCCAGGACCCGCGGCGACCTTCCAGATAGTTTCTGCAACGGAAAGCCCAGCCACCAATGAAAGCTGCGGGATGTCTTGTTGAGGCCGCGTCGGTCGCAAGATGATCGAGCAATAGATGCCGCCCGCAGGAGACTCCCACACTCGGCCATGGCGTCCCCGCCCCTTCGTCTGCCGCCGCGCCCACACCAGCGTGCCCTCCGCCGCTCCTGCCCGTGCCAACTCCGCTGCTCTCTCCATCGTCGAATCGACAGCCTCAAAGGGGTGGACGATGATGTCAGGGTGTAGCCACTGACGTAGTTGTTGTTTAATTTCCTGGTTTTTGTGCCTTAGTCGTGTGTCCTGAGTCATGCGTCGTGTGTCGCCTTTTCGTCTTCTCGAAGGGCTCTGCCGATCCTATCCGATACGCTTCTTTCAATGAGCGGATTTGGTCGCGAAGAACGGCGGCGCGCTCGTATTGCAAGCCGCGGGCGCACACGAGCATCTCTGATTCTAACTCGGCCAGCGTCTGCCGAACGTCGTGCTGCTCAAGCGATTCGCCGGCCTGTTCTACCGTGAATTCCTCGGCGGTCTTAAATGCTTCAATGCTTTCCTTGATGGCCTTTACGATGCTTGTCGGCGTAATATGGTTGCGCTCGTTGTACTCCAACTGCTTGGCGCGTCGTCGCGCCGTTTCTCCCACCAGATGCCGGATGGCGCCGGTGGACTGATCCGCGTAGAGGATGACTTCGCCGTTGATGTTGCGGGCCGCGCGCCCCGCCACCTGGATCAGCGACGTGGCGGATCGCAAAAATCCTTCCTTTTCCGCATCCAGCACCGCCACCAGCGACACCTCCGGCAGATCCAGCCCCTCGCGCAGCAGATTAATCCCGACCAGGCAATCGAAATCGCCTTTGCGCAAATCGCGCAGAATCTCCACACGCTCAATCGCACCGATGTCCGAGTGAAGATACTTGACCTGCAGTCCGGCCTCGGAGAGATATCGCGTGAGATCTTCAGCCATCCGTTTCGTCAGCGTCGTCACCAGCACGCGCTCCTTGCTCGCGGCCCGCGCTCTTACCTGAGCGATCAAATCATCGATCTGTCCTTGTGTCGGCTTGATGGTCACTGTCGGATCGACCAACCCGGTGGGCCGGATCACCTGCTCCGCCACCTTGCCCTCGCATTGCTTCAGCTCATAGGGCCCTGGGGTCGCCGAAATGAACATCACTTGGTTCATCAGCGACTCAAACTCGGCAAACGTCTGCGGCCGGTTATCAAGGGCTGAGGGCAGCCGAAAGCCGTACTCGACCAGGATCTCTTTGCGTGCGCGATCCCCTTCGTACATGCCGCGGACTTGCGGCACGGTCACGTGCGACTCATCGATCACCAGCAAATAATCTCTCGGGAAATAGTCGATGAGGCAGCTCGGCCGCGAACCAGGCGGCCGGCCGGCGAGCATCCGCGAATAGTTCTCCACTCCATGGCAAAAGCCGAGCTCTTTGAGCATCTCCAGATCGTACTTGGTGCGCGATTCCAGCCGTTGGGCTTCGAGCAACTTGCCGTGGGTCTGAAAGTTTCGCACGCACTCGACCATCTCGGTCCGGATGACATCAAGTGCCGCGTTGATGCGCTCTTTGCTGGTGACAAAGTGCTTCGCCGGGTAGATCGCGATCTGCTCCAGCTCGGCTTTCGTGTCGGCGGTCAGCGGATCGATCTCTCGAAGGCGCGCAATCGCACCGCCTTCCAACTCGATGCGGTAGCCGGTTTGCCGATACGCCGGATAGAGATCGATGGTGTCTCCCCGCGCGCGGAACGTGCCGCGTTTAAAATCTACATCGTTACGGTCATATTGGATCCCGACGAACCACGAGAGCACTTCATCGCGCCGGACCTGCTGCCCCTTCTGCAAGCGCACGAGCTGCTCCGAGTACTCGTCGGGATCGCCGAGGTTGTAGATGCACGAGACGCTGGCCACGATGAGGACATCACGGCGCGAGAGCAACGCGCTGGTCGCCGAGAGCCGCAGCCGGTCCAGGTCATCGTTGATCGCGGAATCTTTTTCGATATACGTGTCGGTCTGCGGCACGTACGCCTCGGGCTGGTAGTAGTCGTAGTAGCTGACGAAGTACTCGACGGCGTTGTTTGGAAACAGGCTCTTGAACTCGCTGTAGAGTTGCGCGGCGAGCGTTTTGTTATGTGAGATGACCAGCGTGGGCCTGTTGATCTGCGCGATCACGTTCGCGACGGTGTACGTCTTACCGGATCCTGTGACCCCGAGCAGGGTCTGAAACTTCTTGCCTTCCCGCAGCCCCTTCGTCAAGGCTTCAATGGCTTGCGGTTGGTCGCCCTTGGGCGTCAGGTCTGTGGCGAGTTGAAATTGTTCCATCGGGGGTGTTTGATGGCGTAATGACGAGCCGTGGCGTAGGCTTCGAGGGTGGAGGCGCGCATGACGGTGTCCTCGCCGAAACGATCGTTCACGCGGTCGCAGGCGGTCACGAGTTGGCGACGGCGGATCATCTGTGGCAGCCACCACGCCTGCCGCTCCTCATACGAGAGGCTGGAAACCGAGACCCCGATGAGCCGAATCGGGGACAGTCCCCAAATGGGACTGTCCCCGATTGCGATTCGACAGGCTTCCTCATAGATGTCAAGGCCATCGTCCAGGAATCGGCCGAGCGTATGGGCGCGCGAGAAGGTCGTAAAGTCGCGGTAGCGGATAGTCACGGTGATCGTGCGGCCGGCCGCCCCCGCGGCGCGCAAACGGCGGCCGACTTTCTCGCAGAGATCCAGCAGCACGCCGCGGATGACGCCGGAATCTGACGTATCATGCGGCAGCGTGTGCATGTGGCCCATCGATTTCGCCGGCGGTGTGTTATGGTTCGGCACGACCGGGCTTTCATCGATGCCGCGCGCCAAGCACCACACGTGCCGTCCCATCGACGAGCCGAAGCGGCTGATCAGCCATTCCAACGGCACGTGAGCGAGCTCGCCGCACGTCGTGATCCCGCGGGCATTGAAGACGGCCTGCAACGCGCGGCCGATGCCGCACAACTCCTCGATCGGCAAATCGGCCAGCAAGCGCTGGACCTGCTCTGGCTGAATCTGTGTGAGGCCATTGGGCTTTTTCAAACCTGACGCCAGCTTCGCGAGGAGTTTATTTGGGCCGATGCCGACTGAGCACGGCAAGCCGAGCTCCCCATTCACCTGACGCTGAAGCGCCTGCGCGATGGCCACAGCACCGCCGAATCGGCCGGCGGTGCTGCTCAGGTCAAGAAACGCCTCATCGATGGAATAGATTTCGATCTCTGGGCTGTAGCGCTCCATCATCCCAGCCACCTGGCGAAAGAGAAAGGCGTATTTATCCGGATTGCCCTCAACCAGCGTGGCGTGCGGGCACAGCCGCAGCGCTTCATGCAGCGGCATGCCGGTCTTGACACCGAAGGCGCGCGCCTCATAGGAGGCGGTGGCCACCACCGTGCGCGAATGCCGGTTGCCGCAGACAAACACCGGCTTGCCCCGCAGTGCTGGGTTCGACTTCTGCTCCACACTGGCGAAGAACGCGTTCATGTCGAGATGAAGAATCAGGCGTTCCATTACCACGCGCCACCACCCCCGCCGCCTCCGCCACCGCCGGAGGAACCGCCCCCGCCACCGCCGCTGCCGCCCCAGGAACTTGAGGAGCCGCTGGAGCGCGGCGCTGATGTAAACGTTTGTCCCATGGAGGAGGT